>JAVXWR010000164.1:0-6703 GCA_032230725.1 Actinomycetota bacterium | reverse complement strand
AAGCCCCGTCGTCGATCCGGGATCTCAGCGGGCGAGGAAGTCCTCGAGGATCGGCAGCACGATGTCGGCCCGGTGCATGAGGCCGTTGTGCGTGGCGCCCGGGACGACGGCGAGCCGGGCGTCCGGGACGAGTTCGAGCTCCAGGGCCGCGTGCTCGATCGTCACGAAGTCGTGGTCGCCGATCATGACCAGCGTGCGCGCGGCGACCCGGGCCAGCTCCTCGTCCGACCAGCCGGTGAACCCCTCGATCACCGGCCCCAGCTTCGCCATGAAGGCCTCGAGTCCCGCGTCGCCGGGGGGTGCGAGGCGCTCGTGCTCGCGGTGCATCGCCGCGAAGTCCTCCGCGGTGGGCATCCGCGTCGAGGTCGCCCAGCGGGACGGGTCGGTGATGTCGGGGTGGTAGCCGTCGGGGCGGATGTGGCCGGAGGCGAAGACGAACCGCTCGAACCGGTCCGGCCACCGGACCGCCGCATCCATGAGGGCGAGGCCACCGAGGCTGAAGCCGAGCGCGTCGACCCGCTCCAGGCCGAGGTGGTCGAGCAGCCCCACCAGGTCGCCCGCGAGGTCGGCGAGTGTCGGCTCCCGGTCGACGTCGGCCGTCCGGCCGTGGCCCTGCTGCTCGACCGCCACCACCCGACGCCGGGACGCCAGCGCCGGCAGGACGTCGGCGAAGTTCAGGTCGATCGTCAGGTGTCCGCCCGGCACGAGCAGCAGCGGGACGCCGCCGGTCCCGTGCTCCTCGTGGTACAGCGAGATCCCGTCGAGGTCGGCGTACGGCATCGTCAGGACCCTGCCCGGTCCTCGACGCAGGCCTTGAGCCGGGGCAGCGTCGCCTCGATCCCGCGCGCGTTCGTCGTCGGGAAGCCGAACAGCTCGAGGAGCTTCGGTGCGCGGGCGGTCGACCAGTCGAAGGTCTCGGTGACCTTCGTCGAGCCCTCGCCCACGGGCTCGAGCTCGTAGCGCCAGCGGTGGTGCCCGAGGTGGCGCCAGGCGATGCGGCGGTCCTCCTCGAACTCCACGACCTCGTTCCTGATCGTGTAGGGCACCCCGAGGCGCATGGACATGCCGAAGCGGTCGCCGAGGGAGAGCCGGTCCGGGCCCGTGATCGCGGAGCGGACGGTGCCGGAGCCGTCGAACCGGCCGTGCTCCCGGGGGTCGGCGAGGACCTCGAACACCGCGGAGGGCGGGGCGTCGACGACGATGTCGCGGCTGACCCGGCGCTCGCTCATCGGTTCAGGGTCACCGGCAGCGCGTCGACCCCGTAGACGATCGACGTGGTGCGCAGCGGCAGCGTCCGCTCGTCGGCGGCCATCGCGATGCGCGGGAAGCGCTTCAGCAGGGCCGGGTAGGCGGTGCGGAGCTCCATCCGCGCCAGCTCCGCCCCGATGCAGCGGTGGATGCCGTGACCGAACGCCAGGTGCGGCGTCGGGGTGCGGCGCGGGTCGAAGACCTCGGGGTCCGGGGTCAGTCGCGGGTCGCGGTCGGCCGCGGAGAGCGAGACGAGGATGCCGTCGCCCTCCGCGAGGTCGACGCCCCCGATCGTCATGTCCTCGGTGGCGAAGCGCGGGAACGCGATCTGGACCACGGTCAGGTAGCGCAGCAGTTCCTCGACGAAGCCGTGCACGGAGTCGGGCTCGTCGCGGACCATCGCGGCCACCGCGGGGTCGCGCAGCACGAGCACCGACCCGAGCGCCAGCATCGACGCGGAGGTCTCCAGGCCGCCGGTGAGGAGCCCGTCGGCGAGCTCGGCCAGCTCGTCGGTGTCCAGCTCGTCGCCGTGCTCGCGGATCAGCATGCCGAGCAGGCCGTCGCCCGGCGTCTCCCGCTGCCGCTCGACGACCCCGCGCAGGTAGACCAGCGACTCGGAGATCTTGTCGAAGGCGGCCGTCGCCCCGGCCAGCAGGTCGAACCGGGCCGTCGAGAGCGCCTGGAACTCGTCGCGCTCCTCGTAGGGGATGCCGAGCAGCTCGCAGATCGTCAGCGACGGGATGGGCGTGGCGAAGTCGCGCACGAGGTCGACCTCCCCGCCCGACGCCTCGAGCTCGGCCATCGCGTCGAGGCGGCCCTCGACGATCGCGGTGATGCGCGGGCCCAGGCGGGAGAGCCGCCGCCCGGTGAACTCCGGGGTGAGCAGGTGCCGCAACCGGGTGTGCTCGGGCGGGTCGGTGAAGCCGAGGCCGCCGGGGTTCTGCCCGGAGCCGATCCCGGCGCGCCCGACGAGGTGGCCGAAGTCCGTGGACAGTCCGCGGGTGCGCCCGAGGACCTCGCGGGCCTCCTCGTGCCCGGTCACCAGCCAGGCCTTCACCCCGAACGGCAGCGGGAAGTCGCGCACCGGGTGGTCCTCGCGGTACTCCCGCAGCGCGGGGACCGGGTCGAGGCCCTCACGGCGCAGTGGCATGAGCGCGTAGTCGGGGATGAGGCTCAGCGGGTCGAGGCCCCGCCGGCTGCGCCAGGCGAGGTACTGGCGGGCGACGAAGCCCGTGACCCGGGTGCGTGCTGCCGCCACCCGACGCGCGAGGGCGTCACGCGTCGTCCTGCCGGTGCCCACGGTGACCACGTCCCCACCCTCCCGCATCGCCCGAGCTGCCCTTCCGGACGGGTGCAGGGTAGGACGTACGGGTGGCGTCCGGGTGTGACGGCCCCCGTGTCACCCGTCTCTCGGCACGTCCGGACGGGTGAACGACGATCCGCCGGTCGTCACCGCGTTCGGTCCGCGCAGGCCCATCCGGCCCAGCTCGACGTCGGCCAGCCGCAGCAGTACCGCGGCATCTCCGCGTCGCCAGGCGCCCGCCGCGTCGCCCCCGGGTCCGGCGGCGCGACGGACCCGCCCGGGGGCGCCGCGGACGAGCGCCCGCAGGGCGAGCAGGTCGACGTCGAGCTCGCGCGCGGCCAGGGCGTGCCGCGCCCGCAGGACCCAGCGGACACGCAGGGTGAGCCAGGTGGCGAGCACCGGGAAGGCCGCCACCACGACCACCAGCCACGCGAGACCGGTCGCGACCGCGGCCACCGCCTCCACCTGCGCACGCCCGGCATCGGAGATCGCGGTCCCCGCGTCGGTGCCGGGGGTGAAGGCGCCGGAGAGCCGGTCGCCGACGAAGGGCACGTCGCCGGCCGCGCGCGCGGCACCGTCGAACACCCCGCGCACCCGGTCGCCCGCGTCGGTGAGCCCGCGCCCGGCGGTCTGCAGGGCGAGGACCACGTCGTGCAGGGCGATCGCCGCCGAGACCACGAGCACGACCCACACCGCGACGGCGAGGTCGCTGCACACCTGCAGCATCCGGCGCCGCGGACGCTCGGCGTAGACGAGCAGGCGGGGTCCGCGCGGGGCGAGGGTGAGGCTCACGTCGGGGTGTGTGCCCGACCACCTGCGGGGGCACACCGGATCGGGCCGGGTCCGCCGGCCCCACGAGGAGGAGGTCACCCGCCGTGCCCGAGGTCCGCAGGGTCGCGATCCTGGACGACTACCAGCACGTGGCCCGCGACAGCGCGGAGTGGCACCGCGTCACCGACGGTCTCGGCGCCGAGCTCACGACGTTCCACGAGCACCTCGGCGGTCCCGACGACGTCGTCGCGGCCCTGGAGCCGTTCGACGCGGTCGTCGTCATGCGCGAGCGCACCGCCCTCCCGGCCGAGGTGCTGGAGCGGCTGCCGAACCTGCGGTTGCTGGTGACGACGGGGCCGGCGAACGCCGCGATCGACGTCGCCGCCGCGCACCGGTCCGGGATCACGGTGTCGGGCACGGGCGGCGTCCACGACAACGCCGCGACGGTGGAGATGACGTGGGCGCTGATCCTCGCGGCGGTGCGCCATGTTCCCGCGGAGGACCGGCGGCTGCGTGAGGGCGGCTGGCAGCAGACGGTGGGCGACGATCTGAAGGGGCGACGGCTCGGCGTCCTGGGCCTCGGCGGGATCGGGAAGCCGGTCGCCGCCGTCGGGAAGGCCTTCGAGATGGACGTGGTGGCCTGGAGCCGTCACCTCGATCCCGACGACGCCCGCGCGGTCGGCGTCGCCCCCGTCGACAAGGAGGAGCTCTTCGCCACCTCCGACGTCGTGACGATCCACATGAAGCTCTCCCGCGGGAGCCGCGGCATCGTCGGGCGCGAGGACCTCGGGCGGATGACCGCGCACGCGATCCTGGTGAACACCTCGCGTGGGCCGCTGGTCGACGAGGACGCGCTGCTGGAGGCGCTGCACGCCGGGACGATCGGCGGCGCCGCCCTGGACGTCTACGGCACCGAGCCGCTCCCGGCGGACTCGCCGTGGCGCTCCGCCCCGCGCACCGTGCTGACCCCGCACCTCGGCTACGTGACGGAGAAGACCTTCGCCCAGATGTATGCGGACGCCGTCGAGGACATCGAGGCGTACGCGGCCGGCGCGCCGGTGCGGGAGCTCGCCGACCCCTAGACGTCCCGGTCCCAGTCCGCCACCGCCCAGAGCGGCGACACCGGTCCGGTGCCGGCACCGAGCGGGTAGGACGCTGCGACCGCCCGGCGGATGTAGCGCTCCGCGTAGGCGACCGCGTCCGGCATCGCGAGCCCCCGGGCGAGCCCCGCGCAGGTGGCGCTGGCCAGCGCGTCGCCCGCCCCGTGGACGTTCGGGGTGTCGATCCGCGGGCCGGCGAACTCCCAGATCCGCTCGCCGTCGGAGAGCAGGTCGGTGACCTCGGGGGAGCCGTGCAGGTGGCCGCCCTTGACCAGGACCCAGCGGGCGCCGAGGTCGTGCAGCGCGTCGGCGGCCGTGCGGGCGGTGTCGCGGTCGGTGACCGTCACGCCGGCGAGCAGCCGGACCTCGTCGAGGTTCGGGGTGACGAGCGCCGCGCGGGGGAAGAGGAGGGTGCGGATGGCGTCCATGGCGTCGTCGGCCAGTAGCGGCTCGCCGTACATCGACGCCGCGACCGGGTCGACGAGGAACGGCACCTGCTCCGGGTCGCGGCCGATCCCCACCTCGTCGACCACCGCCGCGACGGCCTCGATGATCCCCGCCGTCGCGAGCATGCCGGTCTTGGCGGCGCCGACCCCGATGTCGGAGACGACCGCCCGGACCTGCGCCGCGACGACGTCCGGCGGCACCAGGTGCACGTCCGAGACCCCGAGCGAGTTCTGCACCGTCACGGCCGTCACCGCGACGCAGCCGTGCACCCCGCACACCGTCATCGCCCGCAGGTCGGCCTCGAGGCCGGCGGCGCCCCCGGAGTCGGACCCGGCGATCGTCAGCGCGCGCGGCGGCGTCTTGCTCATGGGGAGCACGCTCCCATGTGAACGGATCTGGTCGCCGGAGCGACCACGAGCGTTCACATGGGCATCGCCCTGACGGGACCGTGGCCCGCCCCCAGCGGGTAGGAGTGCTCGACGGCTCGGGTGATGAACGCCTTGCCCAGCGCCACGGAGTCCACCAGCGACATCCCCCGGGCGAGCCCCGCCGTGATCGCCGCGGCCAGCGAGTCGCCGCCGCCGTGGGTGTGCGGGCTGGCCAGCCGGGCCGAACGGAACTCGTGGACCTCGCCCGAGTCCAGGCAGAGCAGGTCGACGCACTCGGGCTGGGCGCGGCCCGTCGTCGCCTCCAGGTGCCCGCCCTTGACGAGCACCGCGGCCGCCCCCATCGCGTGCAGGGCGGCCGCCGCCTCGCGGGCGGAGGCGTCGTCGACCACCTTCACGTCCGCGAGCAGCGCGATCTCGTCGAGGTTCGGCGTCACGAGGGTCGCGCGGGGGAGCAGCTGGGTCCGGACCGCGTCGAGGGCGTCGTCGGCGAGCAGCGGGCTGCCGTGCATCGAGGCCGCGACCGGGTCCACCACGAACGGCACGCCCGGGCCGACCGCGCTCCGCCGGCCGATGCCCACCGCGTCGCACGCCCCGACGACCGCCTCGATGATCTCCCGCGACGCCAGCATCCCGGTCTTGGCCGCCTCGACGCCCATGTCGCCGGCGACCGTGCGGATCTGGGCGGCGACGACGTCGACGGGCACCTCGTGGAACCCCGTCACGCCGAGCGAGTTCTGCACCGTCACCGCGGTGACCGCCACCGACCCGTGCACCCCGCACGCCGCGAACGCGCGCACGTCCGCCGTCATGCCTGCGCCCCCGCCGGAGTCGGTGCCGGCGATGGTCAGCGCGACGGGCGGGTGCTCGATGGTGCTCATCGGGATCGACGCTGCCACCCGGGCGGACGGCGGGCAAACGGACGGCCGGCCTCAGCGGGTCAGCTCGGACGGCACCGCGAGGACGTCGACCATCGCCTGTCCGCGGAGCACGGTCACCGGCAGGGTGCGTCCGATCGAGCCGGCGAAGAGCCGGCGCTGCAGGCCCTGGGCGTCGGCGACCGGCTCGCGGTCGGCGGACACGACGAGGTCGCCGGGCCGCAGCCCGGCCTGGGCCGCGGGGCTGCCGGCGACGACCTCGGCGACCCGCAGCCCCGTCGCGCGCCCGAGCCGGGCCGCCACGTCGACCGGCAGCGGCGCCGGGGACCCGACGACGCCGAGGTAGCCGCGCCGGACGCGGCCCTCCCGGCGCAGGGCCCCGAGGATGTCGCGGGTCGTCGTCGTGACGGGCACGGCGAGACCGAGCCCGACCCCCGCGACGGCGGTGTTGATCCCGACGACGGCCCCGGACGCGTCGGCCAGCGCCCCGCCGGAGTTGCCGGGGTTCAGCGCGGCGTCGGTCTGGATGACGTCCTCGACGACGCGGCTCGCGCTGCCGTCGCGGGTCGG
>JAVXWR010000344.1:0-5164 GCA_032230725.1 Actinomycetota bacterium | reverse complement strand
ACGGGATGTTCGCGGTGAACGGGATTCTGTTCAACCACGAGTCGCCGCGGCGGGGGGAGACGTTCGTGACCCGCAAGATCGCGCGGGCGGCGGCGCGGATCGCGCAGGGCAAGGAGGAGTTCGTCTACCTGGGCAACCTGGATGCGGTGCGTGACTGGGGGTTCGCCCCGGAGTACGTGGAGGGCATGTGGCGGATGCTGCAGGCCGACCGCGCGGATGACTACGTGCTGGCGACCGGGACCGCGACCACGGTGCGTCAATGGGTGCAGTACTGCTTCTCCCATGTGGGCGCGGACTGGGAGTCCCACGTCCGGTTCGACGACACCTACCTGCGTCCCACCGAGGTCGACGCGTTGATCGGGGACGCCTCGAAGGCGCAGCGGGAGCTGGGCTGGAAGGCCCAGACGATGCCCGAACAGCTCGCCCACATCATGGTCGACGCCGAGCTCCAGGACGTCGGCGCCACCCGATGACCCCCGCGTTCGCAGCGCCGGCGCACCCGGCTCCGTGACCGACGCCGGGCCGGACTCGGGACGGCGACCCGGCGGCACCCTGTCGCTGTTCCTCGGCCGCGTCGGAGGGGTGGCGGGCGCGCTCGTCGTCGGGCAGCTCCTGCTCGGGGTCACCTACGTCGTCGGCGCCCGATCGATCTCGCCGGCCACGCTCGGCCTCGTCGCCACCTGCGCCGCGATCGGGCAGGTTGCGGCCGTCGTCGTCGACCTGGGTCTGATCAGCTACCTGGTCCGCGAGACGGCCGCCGGACGCATCGACGACGCCCGGGCCCGCGCCGTCGTCGCGGCCAAGCGGCCGTGGGCGCTGGTGCTGCTCCTCGTCGTCGGGCTGGCGACGAGCCTCGTCATCGCCCCCGACCTGGTCAGCGCGATCCTGCTCGCGTTCGTCGGGATCGGGGTGTGGGAGGCGCAGAACGCCAACGGGTTGCTGCGCGCCCAGGAGCGCTTCGCGCGCGCGTCGACGGGACAGCTCGTGGGCCGGCTGGGCGGGCTCGTCGTCGCCGTCATCCTCGCCGTCGCCGGGACGGGGACGCTCGCGCTCGCGGCCGCCCTGCCCGTGTCGTTCCTGCTCGAGGCGCTGCTCGACCGCGGGTTCCTCGGCCCGCCGGGGGAGCCCCGACGCCGGGCAGGTGGGCTCGTCGGCCACCACCGGGAGTCGCTGGGCTTCGGGCTGGCGAATCTCGCCGCGTCGGCTCAGCAGCTGGACACCCCGCTGGTCACGGCGGGCGCGGGGGCGTTCCAGGCCGGTCTGTACGCCGCGGGCGGTCGGCTGCTCGGCCCGCTGACCTTCCTCGCGAACTCCCTCGGCCTGGTGGCTTCCCCGTGGCTCGCCCGGGCGGGTGCCGACGAGGCCGCGCTGCGCGGCGAGGAACGCCGCGTCATGCGGGTCGGGGCCGCGCTGTGCCTGGCGCCGCTCGTGGCCGCCGTCGCGGGACCGCCGCTGATCCCGGTCCTCCTGGGGGCCGACTACACCCGCTCCGGGACGGTGTTCGCGATCCTCGCCATCGGCGCCGTCGTCGTCACCCTCAACCAGCCCTTCGCCGTCATCGCCCAGAACCGGGGCCGGCAGCGGGCGGTCGCCGTCGGCATCGCGACAGGGCTGACGATCGGGCTGGTCGCGACGTTCGTGCTCTCCTGGTGGGGCGGGGCGGTGTGGGCCGCGGTCGGCTACGTGATCAGTCAGGTCGTGATCTTCGTGCTGCTGGGTCTGGCGGCACGCCGGGCACGCCGCGACGGCGCGACCGGCGCCGCGCCCGCCCTTCCGGAGGGCCCCGAGATCAGCTAGCCACCCGACCGGGCCGCGGGATGGGAGGGTGCCGCCCGTGAGTCCCGAGGTCGGCCCGTCCGGCGCTCGTCGCCCGGCGCTGCGCTGCGCGCCCGTGGTGATCGCGCTCGCTGTCACGGCTCTGCTGCTCGCGGTGGGCGACCGGTACGGCTACTTCCGCGACGAGTTCTACTACCTGGCCTCCGGGCGCCACCTCGCGCTCGGCTACGTCGACAACCCGCCGCTGACGCCCTGGATCGCCCGCCTCGAGGTCGCGGTGCTCGGTGACTCGCCGACCGCACTGCGCGTGGTGCCCGCGCTCGCCACCGGGCTCACGGTCGTGGTCACCGGACGGATCGCCCGCGAGCTGGGCGGCGACCGGGTCGCCGCGACCGTGGCGGCGGCGTGCGCGGCGGGTTCGGCGTTCCTGCTCGCGACGGGGCACGTCCTCTCGACCAGCACCATCGATCTCCTCGTCTGGACGATGCTGAGCTGGCTGGTGCTCCGGGGACTCCGTGACGGCGGCCGGGTCTGGCTCGGGGCGGGGGTGGTCGCCGGTGTCGGCCTGCTCGACAAGGCCCTCGTCGCGGCGTTGCTGGGTGTCCTCGCCCTCGGCGTGCTCGCCGTCGGACCACGGGAGGTGTTCCGCGATCGGTGGCTGTGGCTCGGCGTGGTGATCGCCGTCGCGATCTGGACACCCCACCTCGTCTGGCAGGGGCTCCACGGCTGGCCGCTGCTGACCTTCTCCGAGCGGGTGGCCACGGTCGGCAACGGCGGCAGCGCGCCGCGGTGGACCTTCCCGCTGTTCCAGTTCATCGAGGTCAGCCCCTTGCTGGTCCCGGTCTGGGCGGTCGGGCTGTGGACGTTGGTGCGGCGTCCGGACCGGCGGTGGGCGCGGGCGTTCGCGATCGCCTACGGCCTGCTGTTCGTGCTGTTGATCGTGGTGGGCGGCAAGCACTACTACCTCGCCGGGATGTACCCCGTCCTGCTTGCCGCCGGGGCGGTGACCACCGTGGGCTGGGTCCGGGCCCGCGCCGTGCGGGCCCGGGGGTCGGCCCTGGCGGTGCTCCTCGTCGTCAACGCCGTCGTCGTCGCCCTCCTGATGCTGCCGATCATCCCGGCCCGGTCCCTCCCCGGGAGCCCGGTCGCCGCGGTGCAGCCGATCCCCGCCGAGTCCGTGGGCTGGCCCGAGCTCGTGGCGACGGTGGGCGCGGCGGCCCGATCCCTGCCCGCCGAGGACCGTGGGCGTGCCGTGATCCTCACCCGCAACTACGGCGAGGCGGGCGCGATCGACCTGTTCCGCGCCCACCCCGACCACGCCGACCTGCCGCCCGTCTACAGCGGCCACAACAGCTATGCCGACTGGGGGCCGCCGCCCGAGGCGGCCACGACCGTCGTCGCGGTCGGGATCGACGAGGCGAGACTGGAACGCTGGTTCACCTCGGTACGGCTCGTCGCCCGGATCGACAACGCCCTGGGTGTCGCCAACGACGAACGCGGCGCGCCGGTCTGGATCGCGTCGGGCCGGCGGGTGAGCTGGGCGTCGATCTGGGCCGAGGAGCGCCGCCTGGCGTGACCCGTGCTCTCAGAGGTGCGCGGGCATGCGCTTCACGGCGTGGAAGAAGTTGCCGGGCATGAGCTCGGGCTCGCCCGCGGCCACGTGCGGGACACGGGTCAGCAGCTCGGTGAACAGCGCGCGGAGCTGGAATCGGGCCAGCTGGTTGCCCAGGCAATGGTGGATGCCGCCCCCGCCGAAGCTGATGTGCGGGTTGGGGTGGCGGGAGAGGTCGAGCTCGTGGGCCCGCTCGATCCGGGACTCGTCGCGGTTCGCCGAGCTGTAGAACATGACGACCTTGTCGCCCTCGGTGATCTGCGCGCCGCGGAACTCCAGATCGCGTGCGGCCGTGCGGCGGAACGTCATGATCGGCGTCGCCCAGCGCACGATCTCCTCGACCGCGCTCGGCATGCGGCCCTCGAGGTCGGCGAGCAGCCACTCCCGCTGATCGGGGTGCTCGGTCAGGGCGCGCAGGCCATGGCTCGTGGACTGGCGGGACGTGTCGGTTCCCGCGACGGTGAGCAGGCAGAAGAAGGCCGCGATGTCCTCGTCGGACAGGTGCTCGCCGTCGACCTCGGCCTGCACGAGCGCGGTGATCAGGTCGTCCTGCGGGTCCTGACGGCGTTCGTCGGCGAGACGGATGCAGAGCTGGTGGGTCGCGACGATGGCCTGGAACATCCGGCCCACGCGCTCGGACTGCGTGTGCCCGACGAGCTCCGGGTCCTGCCACCCGACGACGACCTTCATCTCGTGGTTGGCCGCCTGCCGGTCGCCCTCCGGGACGCCCATCATGTCGTTGATGTTGTGCATCGGGAGCAGCTCGGCGCACTCGGCGACGAACTCGGCGGTCCCGCCCCCGGCCTCGGCCTTCTCGATCAGGTTGTCGACGACCCGGCGGGCGTTGGCCTCGATCCGGTCGTTGATCCGGCGCATCTGCTTCGGGGTGAAGGCCGCCGAGATCAGCCGGCGCATCTTCGAGTGGCGCGGCGGGTCCATGGCGATGATCGACTGTGCGGCCTCGACGAGCTCCGCGGGTGCGCTCTCCATGAGGATCCCCGGCCCGGAGAGGAAGTCCTCGTTGCGCTTGGTGACCTCGACGAGGTCGTCGTAGGTCGTCACCGCCCAGAATCCGAAGTCCTCCGGGTCGTCGAGCAGCGAGTCCTCCATCGGGGGGTGCCAGGTGACCGTGCCGCGCTCGCGCAGGCGGGCGAACGTCTGCTCGCGCTCGTCGCCCGTGGTCGACCAGAAGGCCCGGGAGGAGATGTCCTCGGCGTCGTAGGGCCGGTCGGGGTTCCCGCTGGCGGTCCGGGTGGCGTGCTGGGTCATCTCGACGACCTCCCCGTCGTGGTGGTGACCTCCGAGCGTGGACACAACGGCCCCACGTGTCAAGACACGATGGCGGTTGGTGTCAAGGTCGTGGATGCGGGCTCAGCCGGTGTCTAGGCTGCGGTGCGTGACGACCGCGTACCGCGACTCCGCCCGCCGCCTCATGCGGGACGCCGCCCTCGACGTCGCCGCCGAGGAGGTCCTCACCCACGGGTGGGACGGGCTGCAGATGCGCGCGGTGGCGACCCGCATCGGCGTGAGCCGCCAGACCCTCTACAACACGTTCGGCGACAAGCACGGCCTGGCCCACGCGCTGATCATGCGGCTGCTGGACCGGTTCCTCGACGGCATCAACGCCGCGGTGGCGGGGGAGAGCACGCTGCGCGACCGGTGGGAGGCGACGGTGCGCTTCACGCTCGAGAAGGCCGTCGACGAGCCTCTCCTGCGGGCGGTGCTCACCGGCACCAGCAGCGACGAGTTCCTCCCGCTGCTCACCAGCGACGGCGG
>JAVXWR010000320.1:0-4101 GCA_032230725.1 Actinomycetota bacterium | reverse complement strand
AGCACCCTGGAGAGCGTCGACTGGAACGCGGAGCTGGTGCGCGCGGACGACCTGGAGGACACCGTCCGACGGCTGAAGCAGGAGCCGGGTGAGGGACTCTACCTGGGCGGTGTGACGCTGCCGCTGGCGTTGGCGGAACTGGGCCTGATCGACGAGTACGAGTTCATGGTCCAGCCCCGGCTCGCGGGCCACGGACCGACGCTGGTCGCCGGGCTCTCGACATCCGTCGACCTGGAGCTGGTGGGCCGCCGGGACTTCGACTCGGGCGCGGTGGCGCTGCGGTACGTGCCGCGGGGGCGCGGCACTCCCTGAGCGTCGCGGACCGGAGCTGACCGCCTCGCGCGCCACACTGTCCCGATGGCCCGCGACGTCCAGTTCACGTTCGATTGCGCCGATCCGGCCCGGCTGGCCGAGTTCTGGGCGCAGGCCCTCGGCTACCAGGTCCAGGCCCCACCGCCGGGTTTCGAGACCTGGGCCCAGGCGCTCGACGCGTTCGGCGTCCCGCCCGAGCGGCGGAACGACGCCTCGGCCGTCGTCGACCCCGAGGGTGCGGGGCCCCGAGTGTTCTTCCAGCGCGTCCCCGAGGGCAAGCAGGTGAAGAACCGGGTGCACCTCGACGTGCGCGCGGCTCCCGGGCTCGCCGGGGACGACCGCATGGCGGCCCTCGAGGCCGAGGCCGAACGGCTCGTGGTCCTCGGCGCCACGCGGCTCGTGCGCTTCGAGCCCGGTCCACCCATGGATGCGGGCCACCTCGTCATGGCCGACCCCGAGAGCAACGAGTTCTGCCTCGACTGACCGATTCCTTCTCGGCGCGCGCGTGGTCTACACGGCGGGAGACGCGGACCGTCGGCGTCTCTCTCCTGACCCCGCGAGAGAGGCCGTCCCGTCGATGAGCATCCCCGAGACCATGCGCGCGCTGCAGCAGACGTCCCTCGTCGGGCCGCAGGACATGCGCCTCGTCGCTGACGCGCCGGTGCCCCGGCCCGGCGAGGGCGAGGTCCTGATCCGCGTCGCCGCCGCCGGCGTCAACTTCGCCGACCTCTCGAAGGCCCACGGCACCTTCCGCGACGGTCCGCGGCCGCCGTACCTGGCCGGCTTCGAGGCCGCCGGTGAGGTCGTCGCCCTGGGCCCGGGCGTGACCGGTCCACCGCCGGGCGCGCGGGTCGTCGGCGTCGGGGACGGTGCCTTCGCCGAGTACGCGGTACTGCCCGCGGCCGCGGCGATGCCGGTGCCGCCCGGCTGGACGGAGCAGCAGTCGCTCGGCCTCGTCGTCAACTGGCCGACCGCGCTGGCCGCGCTCAAGCCGCTGGGCGGGATCGCACCGGGGCAGACCGTGCTGGTCCACGCCGCCGCGGGCGCGACCGGTCAGGCCGCGGTCGCCCTGGCCAGGCACTACGGCGCGACCGTCATCGCCGCCGCCTCGCCGGGCAAGCTCCAGAGGGTGCTGGCCCACGGCGCCGACCACGTCCTGGACTCGCGCGCCCCCGATCTCGCTGCCCAGGTGCTGCGGCTGACCGACGGCACGGGCGTCGACCTCGTGCTGGAGTCGGCGGGCGGGGCGACGTTCGGGGCGAGTCTGGCCTCGGCCAGGCGGGTCACCGGGCGGGTCGTCGTCTACGGCCTCGCGGGCGGCGAAGCCTCGATCACCAACCGGGACCTGGTCTACGAGCACCAGGTCCACGTCGTCGGCCTCAACATCGGCGCGCTGATCCGGGCCGCGCCCCAGATCTTCGGTGAGGTCATGGGTGAGCTCGCCACCCTCGTCGCGACCGGCGTGGTCACGCCCGGTCGGCCCACCACCCACGACCTGGCCGACGGCCCGACGGTGCTCGCGGAGCTGGCGTCCCGGGCCACCATGGGCAAACTCGCCCTCCTGCCCTGAGGCCCGCCTCCTGTGACGACCGAGACCGCCGACCGGTTCACCGACGAGACCGCACGGTTCCGCCGGGAGCTGCTCGCGCACTGCTACCGGATGGTCGGTTCGGCGCACGACGCCGAGGACCTGGTGCAGGAGACCTACCTGCGGGCGTGGCGGTCCTACGCCGGGTTCGAGGGGCGGTCCTCGATCCGGTCCTGGCTCTACCGGATCGCCACCAACGTCTGCCTGACGGCCGTGGCGCGGCGGCCGACCCGGACGCTGCCCTCGGGACTGACCGCTCCGAACGACGGGCCGGCCCGCCCGCCGAGTCCCGTCCTGCCGGACGACGTCGCGTGGCTCGAGCCCCTGCCGGACGCCTGGATCGCCCCGGCGGCCGACGACCCGGCCGCGGTCGTGATCGCGCGCGAGTCGCTGCGGCTCGCGCTCGTCGCCGGCCTGCAGCACCTGCCCGCCCGGCAACGGGCGATCCTCATCCTGCGCGACGTGCTGGCGTTCTCCGCGGCCGAGACCGCGGAGGTCCTCGATACCACCACGGCGGCGGTGAAGAGCGGTCTGCAGCGTGCCCGGGCGCGGCTGGACGACGCGGAGCCGCAGCCCGGAGACCTGCTCGAGCCCCGGGACGGCCGGGCCCGCGCGCTGCTCGACGGCTACATCGCGGCCTTCGAGCGTTCCGACGCCGGTCTGCTGGAACAGGTGCTGCGCGTCGACGCCACCCTGGAGGCGACGCCGTTCCGCGACTGGCAGTCCGGCCGGACGGCCTGCATCGACGTGCTCGCCTCGTCCGTGCTCGGCGTGGCGGGCGACTGGCGGATGGTCGCGACCACGGCGAACGGCCACCCTGCCGCCGTCGTGTACCACCGGGACGCCGGCGGCACGCTGCGTGCGGACGGCGTCGTGGTACTCGCCGCCACCGCCACCGGCGTCTCGCAGGTGGTCAAGTTCGGAGACCCCGCGCTGGTCGCGGTGTTCGGTCACCCGGACGTCCTCACCCCGGCGATGGTCGAACGACCCCGAACTCCTGGGTGCCGATGACGCGCAGCAGGTCGAGCTTCTCGCGCGCGTCGGTGCCCTCGGTGGGGTGGTGCACCAGCAGCCGCAGATCGGTCTCGGGGGCCAGCACGATGTCGCAGGTGACGTGCACGAGGCCCACCTCGGGGTGGTGGAACCGCTTCCGGTCGAAGCGGCGCTCGGCGACCTCGTGGCGCTCCCAGAGCTCGGCGAACTCGGCGCTCGCGGCGAGCAGGTCGTCCACCAACGACGTCACGTCGGGCTCCCCGGCGCGGCGGGAGTGCACGGCCCGCAGGTCGCGGACGTGGGAGGCCGACAGCCGGGCGTGGTCCTCGGCCGGGCCCCACTCGCGCGCGGCGGGGTCGGTGAACCACCGCCAGACGCCGTTGTTCACCCGGCCGCCCTCCGGGGCGAGCGGACCGTGCAGGAGCTCGGCGAGCCGGTTCTTCCAGAGCATCTCGCCGAGGTCGGTGCACACCATCACCGGCACATCGGTGAGGTGGTCGACGAGGCGCATCAGACCCGGCGGGAGGTGCCGCCCGGCGCGGCGCGACGGCGGCGTCAGGCCGGCGAGGTGGAACAGGTGGTCGCGCTCGTCGAGGTCGTAGCGCAGCGCGCGGGCGAGCGCGGCGACCACGGCCTCCGAGGGATGCGGGCCACGCCGCTGCTCGATGCGCGAGTAGTAGTCGGTCGACACGCCCGCGAGCGCCGCGACCTCCTCCCGACGCAGCCCCGGGGCACGACGCCGCACGCCGTCGGGCAGCCCGACGTCGGCGGGTCGCAGCAGCTCCCGGCGGCGGCGCAGGAAGTCGGCGAGCCCGGCACGGTCGATCACGCACACCAGCATCGGCGCGTCGGGCCCGCGCAGCCAGGGTCCGGCCGACCCTGGATGAGCCGGTCCTGCCGCCGGCGGGCGGCACCGCGCACGGTGGAGCCATGACACCGCACGTCGCCACCCGCCGTCTCGGCGCCACCGGTCCCGCCGTCTCCTCGCCCGGCCTCGGGTGCATGGGCCTCTCCGGCGCCTACGGCGCGGTCGACGCCGACGAGGGCGTCCGCGTCATCCACGCCTACCTCGACGCCGGCGGCACGCTGCTCGACACCGGCGACTTCTACGGCGCCGGCCACAACGAGATGCTCATCGCCCGCGCCCTGGCCGACCGGAACCGCGAGGACGTCGTGCTCTCGGTCAAGTTCGGCGCGCAGCTGCGCCC
>JAVXWR010000307.1:0-3014 GCA_032230725.1 Actinomycetota bacterium | reverse complement strand
CTGCGACGGCCCGGCGCCGCGCGGGGGTCGTCGTCGTGCGTGGGACCCTGTGCCCATGCAGGCCAGGCCGCTGAGAGTCGGGATCGTGTGCCCGTACTCGCTCGACGTCGCGGGCGGGGTGCAGGGGCACGTCCTGGACCTCGCCCGCGCGCTCGTGGAGCTCGGGCACCACGTCGACGTGCTC
The DNA here is from genome assembly GCA_032230725.1 of Actinomycetota bacterium. Lineage (GTDB taxonomy): Bacteria > Actinomycetota > Actinomycetes > Mycobacteriales > Pseudonocardiaceae > Actinomycetospora. The sequence continues at coordinate 2,830 of JAVXWR010000307.1, read as the reverse complement.
GCCCCGGCGAGCCCGTCCACGCCGGTCCCGGACTTCGTGACGCGCGGGGGCCGGGCCGTGTCGATCCCCTACAACGGCTCGGTCGCCCGCCTGACGTTCGGGCCCGTCTCGCTGTTCCGCGTGCGCCGCTGGCTGCGCGCGGGCGCCTTCGACGTGCTGCACCTGCACGAGCCGACCTCCCCCAGCCTGTCGATGCTCGCGCTCGTCATCGCCGAGGGGCCGGTCGTCGCGACGTTCCACACCTCGACGCCGCGGTCGCGGACGATGCTCTTCTTCCAGCCCCTGCTGCGCCCGATGCTGGAGCGGGTCACCGCACGCATCGCGGTGTCCCCGCTGGCCCGGCAGGTCTACGTGGAGCACCTGGGCGGGGACGCGGTCGAGATCCCCAACGGTGTGGACGTCACCGCCGTGGCGTCCGATGCGGCGAACCCCCTCCCGCGCCCCGCCGGGACCACGACCGTCGGGTTCCTCGGGCGGTTCGACGAGCCGCGCAAGGGGATGGCCACCCTGCTCGAGGCGCTCGAACCGCTGGCGGCGCGCGAGGACCTGCGGCTGCTCGTCGTCGGGCGCGGGGACGTGGTCGACCTGCGCCACCGGCTCCCCGCCGCGCTCGCGGACCGGGTGGACGTGCTGGGTGCCGTCGACGACACCACCAAGGCCCGCGCCCTCGGCGCCATGGACGTGCTGGCCACCCCGAACACCGGCGGGGAGAGCTTCGGCGTCGTCCTCGCCGAGGGGATGGCCGCGGGCACGCCGGTGGTCGCGAGCGACATCGAGGCGTTCCGCCGGGTGCTCACCGACCCCGGCTCCGGCGCCGTCGCGGGGGTCCTCCTCCCGCCCGGCGACGCCCGGGCCTGGTCGGCGGGCCTCGCCGCCCTGCTCGCCGACCCCGCGCGCCGGGCGGAGCTCGCGCGCGCCGGACGGTCCCGGGTCACCGCGTTCGACTGGCCGACCGTGGCCGCCCAGGTGCTGCGCGTCTACGAGGTGGCGGTGGCCGCGGATCCGCGGCAGGTCGCGGCGCGCGCCGGGGACACGCCGGACGTCGCGGACCCGGACGGACACCTCGGCTCCGGCGACGGTCGTGTCGGCGCCGCGGGGCGGCCGGGGGCGACGGACTCGCCCGCGGGGCGCCTACCGTCGTCGTCGTGAACCTGTTCGGCCCGGGCGGCTGGCTCGTGGTGCTCGTCGTCGCGCTCGTCGTGGTCGTGCTGCTGTGGACCGCGGTGGTCATGATCGGGCGGGCACGCCGCCTCGACCGCCTCCACGTCCGGGTCGACGCCGCGCACCACGGGCTCGTGACGGCGCTGGACCGGCGGGCGGCGGTCGTGCGGGCGGTCGCGGCGACCGCCCCCTCGTCGGCGCTCTCCCCGACCGACCGGCGCGCGCTGCGGGCCGCCGCCCACGCGGTCGAGGACGCCGGCGGGGGAGAGGCCCGCGAGGCCGCGGAGAACGACCTCGTCGCGCGGCGGGCGGCGCTCGACACCGCGCTGCTGTCCCCGGACCTCTCGGCCGAGCTCGCCGACGCGGACGCCCGGGTGGTGGTCGCCCGGCGGATCCACAACGACGCGGTCCGCGACACCCGGGCCCTGCGCGGCCGGCGGATGGTCCGGGTGCTCCACCTCGCCGGCACCGCGCCCTACCCGCGCTACTTCGAGATCGCGGAGGCGGGGGAGGGATCCAGCGCGCCCGACGCCGCGGTGGCGCGGGACGCCGCCCGGGTGGTGGTGCTCGACCCGGAGGAGCGGGTGCTGCTCTTCGAGGGCGTCGACCCCGCCCGGCCGTCCGAGGCCTTCTGGTTCACCCCCGGCGGCGGGGTGGAACCGGACGAGGACCCGGCCGACGCCGCGTGGCGCGAGCTGTCGCAGGAGACCGGCATGGTGTCCGGGAAGCCCGGCATCGGCGAGCTCGACGGTCCGCTGTGGGTGCGGGACGTCATGTTCGACCACGACGGCGTCACCTACGCCGCTCGTGAGGTGTTCTTCCTGCTCCGCGTGGACCCCGCCCCCGCCATCGACGTCTCGGGGTTCACCGAGCTGGAACGCCGGACCGTGCGCCGTCACCGGTGGTGGACGCGCACCGAGCTCGCGGCGACCGTCGACGTCGTCTACCCGCGCCAGCTCGCCGACCTGCTCGGCGACCCGGGCTCGATGGCCCCGCTGGACCCGCCGGTGCCGATCCAGTAGGTCGACCCGCGCGTCGCGCACACACTCTGGGCGAGGTGGCGTTCGGTTCTGTGTGGACCTGGGCGTCCCGCACACACTCTGAGCCGAGGCGCGCTCGGTTCTCGGTGAACCTGCGCGTCGCGCACACGTTGCGGCCCGTAGGTCCGACGACGACGGTGCGCGCGCCGACGGCGTCGGGTGCGACGCAGCGCGGACGAGCTGCCCGTGCCTCGGCGGGAGCACCAGCGGGAGCAGCGTCGATGTCGACGTCGCCCGCCCAGGATCCGTCGGGATGTCGCGGCGGCGGGTCCCGGGCGGCCGGAACCGCTACGTCCGGTGATCATGGTCGACCGGCCGCCAGCTCCGTCTACCGCCTCAGCCCGGGTGTGTGCGGCGCGCCGGTCCATGAAGAACCGAGGGCGTCCCCGCCCGGAGAGTGTGCGCGGAGCGCCGGTCCATACAGGATCGATCGCTTCCCCGGCCGGAGTGTGTGCGCGGCGCGCAGGTCCGGGCAGAACCGAGTTGGCCCTCGGCCGGAGTGTGCGCGTGACGCGCAGGTCCGCCAGCCCTCGCCCCGCATCGCCGCCCCGAGTCGTACGCCACCTGCGGTGTCCGGATCCGTACGTTCTCGGCGGACCCGGGCGGTGCGGTGACGTGGGCCGCGTCCC
>JAVXWR010000297.1:0-6925 GCA_032230725.1 Actinomycetota bacterium | reverse complement strand
GAACTTGTCCGGGAAGCCCGGCATCGTGCAGCCGATGCAGATGCCGCCGACGTTGGGGCACCCCCCGACGCCGTTGATCCACCCGCGCTTGGGGACGTTGCACTTCACGACCGGTCCCCAGCACCCGAGCTTCACCAGGCACTCCGGGGAGCCGTACTCCGTGGCGAACTGGCCCTGCTCGTAGTAGCCGCCACGGTCGCAGCCCTCGTGCACGGTCATCCCGAACAGCCAGGTGGGCCGGCCCGCCTCGTCGAGCGGGATCATCGGCGCCGAGCCCACCGCCTGGTAGAGCAGGTAGAGGATCGTCTCCGAGAGGTTGTCCGGGTGCACCGGGCAGCCGGGGACGTTGACGATCGGCAGGCCGGCATGGGACTTCCAGTCCCACCCGAGGTAGTCCGCCACGCCCATCGCCCCGGTCGGGTTGCCGGCCATGGCGTGGATACCGCCGTAGGTCGCGCAGGTGCCGACGGCCAGGACGGCCAGGGCCTTCGGGGCCAGCCGGTCGATCCACTCGCTGGTGGTCATCGGCTGGCCGGTGGCGGGGTTGTTGCCGAACCCGCACCAGTAGCCCTCGGACTTGATCGCCTCGTTCGGGATCGACCCCTCGATCACGAGCACGAACGGGCCGTCGAGCTCACCCCGCTCGGCCCGGAAGTAGTTCTCGATGAAGGTGTCGGCGCCCTTGTCGGGGCCGGACTCGAAGTCGATCAGGGGCCAGTGGACGGCGACCTTCGGGAGGCCCGGCAGCGCACCGAGCGCGATCTCCTCGATGCTCGGCTGCGTGGCCGCGGTGAGGGCCACGGAGTCGCCGTCGCAGGAGAGTCCGGCGTTGATCCAGAGAATGTGCACGGTGGTGTCGTCGTGCGCCGCGAATGCCATGAGTGCCCCCGCACGGACTACGGCGACTCCGCAGGTGGTGGTGTGGTCGCCGATCCGCAGGTCTAACAGGGGTCCCGAGGACGGGTAAGTGAGCACGGCATCTAGGGACTCCGCGCAGTGTGTGGAGCTCGGGCCGGACATTGCCCGATGTGTTCCGGATCACCTAGCGTCCTCTTGCGCGGCACGTGCTCGAGGTCCGCGGAGAGGGGTGAACGGGATGGACGGCGCGACGCGGGCCCTGCTGCGGCTCTGGGACGCCACCGACGACACCGTCGCGGGCCTGCACGACGCCGACTGGGCGCGGTCGCTGGCGCCCTCCGGCGCGCCCGCGGCGATCGCCTCGGCGGTGCTGGACACCGGTGGCACGGACGTCGCCGGCCTCGTCGCGCACCTGACCGGTGTGCACTACGCCGGGCCGGACCGGCTGCGGGAGGCGCTCGCCACGGCGCACGAGCGGGCGGAGCGCTCGGTGATGACCTCGGCCCCGTCCGGCCGGGTGCTCCAGGCGCAGTGCCTCGACATGTGCCTGCACGCGCACGACCTGCACGAGGCCCTCGGTCTCGAGCTCGACCCGGTCGCCGCGGCCCCGGCGGCGGTCGCCGCGTGCCGGCTCGTCAGCGGGTTCGTGCCCCGGCTGCTGATGCGTACCGGCGCCCGCGCGGCCTGCCTGCACCTCGTGGTGCGCGACGGACCGGACGGCGCCGTCGTGATCGACCGCATCGTGCGGGTGGGTGAGGGCGCGGTCCCGACGGCGGAGGTGGACGCCGACGCCGAGGCGTTCCTGCTGCTGCTCGCGGGCCGGCGCAGTGCGAGCGAGCTGGCGGACGCCGGCCGGGTGGCCTGGAGCGGGCGCACCGCGCAGTCGTTGGTCGGGGTCTGACTCAGACGTCGCGGCGGCGCACCAGGCTGACGAACGCGATCGCCGCGAGCACCGCGACGATCGCCGAGAACGCCACCGCGGACGGCACGAGACCGAACGCCGCCGTCGCGATCCCCTCCCCGATGACGGGCAGCGAGATCGCCACGTAGAGCACGAGGAAGAAGCTCGACGCGACCTCGCTGCGCTGCGTCGGAGGGCTCCCGGCGCTCACCGCGCCCAGCCCGGCGCGGAAGCTCATGCCCTGCCCGACACCGGCCACCGCGGCGCCCGCGACCAGCAGCCACAGCGAGGCGACCGCCACCGACAGGCCCACCACCAGCACCCCGACGACGAGCGCCGCGCACCCCACGATCAGCGCCGGCCGCGCCCCCAGCGCCGCCGAGGCCACCTGCCCGAGCGTCGAGAACCCGAGCAGGGTGAAGACGACCAGCCCGGTCACGAGGTGGTTCGAGATGTGCAGGACCTGCCCGATGAACGACGGGGACACCGCGGTGAACAGGCCCAGCACCGCGAAGCCCGCGAACCCGGCGATGGCGGCGCTCACGAACACCCCGCGAACCTGCGCGGGCACCGACACCCGTTGCGGGCGGAAGGAGACCTTCCCCCCGGCGGGCGTGATCGGCTCGGCGATCGCGAACAGGGCCACCCCGACGAACAGGACCAGGACGATGTGCGCGGCGTAGGGCAGGAAGAGCGGTGCCGGCGCGTACTGCGCGAGGACGCCCGCGAGCACCGGCCCGAGGCCGAGGCCGAGCATGTTGACCGCCGCCGCGAGCAGGCTGTAGCGCTGCTGGCGGCCCTCGGGGGCGAGGTCGACGAGGGCCGCGGTGGCCGTCCCCGTGAAGATCCCCGCCGAGATGCCGGACAGCACGCGGCCGACGAACAGCGTCGGCACGTCACCGGGGATGAGGAACACCGCGCTGGAGATCGCGGCCAGGACGAGGCCGGGCAGGAGGACCGCGCGGCGCCCGACCTGGTCGGACAGGCGCCCGAAGAGCAGCAGCGCGGCGGCGACGCCGACGGCGTACGCGGCGAAGATGCACGTCACCATCACCCCGCCGAAGCCGAGCTCCTGCTCGTAGAGCGGGTAGAGCGGGGTGGGCAGCGTCGCCCCGAGCATCGTCACGAGGAAGGCGAGGGCGACGACGGCGGCGGCGGCCGGCCCGCGCAGGCCCCGCTGCCGTGACGTGCCCGTGGTCCCGGTCGACGCGCTGATGGCGGGTCCTCCGTCCGGTCGCGCCCGATGGATCACCGGGCCAGCACAAACGAGCAGAGTGTGCCCCGATCACCGCGGGCCCACCCCTACCGTTCGATCGGGCGACCGCCCGGTCCGGTGCGCGAGAATGCGCCGCGTGACCGGGTACGACGTCTCCGCGCTCCGCGCCCGCTTCCCCGCCCTGGATCGCGGCTACGCGCACTTCGACGGGCCCGGCGGCTCGCAGGTCCCGGTCGAGGTCGCGCAGGCCGTCGCCGCGACCCTCACCGCGCCGATCGCCAACCGCGGCCGCGTCACCCCCGCGGAGCGCTTCTCCGACGACGTCGTCCTCGCCGCCCGGCAGGCAATGGCCGACCTGCTGGGCGCCGACCCCCGCGGGGTGGTGTTCGGACGGAGCATGACGTCGCTGACCGTCGACCTGGCGCACACCCTCGCGGCGTCCTGGGGGCCGGGCGACGAGGTCGTCGTCACCCGCCTCGACCACGACGCCAACGTCCGCCCCTGGGTGCTCGCGGCACAGCGGGCGGGGGCGACGGTGCGGTGGGTCGACTTCGACCCGGCGACCACCGAGCTCACCGCCGACGACGTCGCCGAGGTGCTCTCCGAGCGCACGCGGCTCGTCGCGGTCACCGGGGCGTCCAACCTCGTCGGGACCCGCCCGCCGATCGCGGAGATCGTCGCGCGGGTGCACGCGGCCGGGGGCGAGCGCAGCGACGGGGCGCGTGTCGGGGGCGAGCGCAGCGACGGGGGGCGTGTCGGGGGCGAGCGCAGCGACGGGGGGCGTGTCGGGGGCGAGCGCAGCGACGGGGGGCGTGCTCGGGCGCTGTGCGTGGTCGACGGGGTGCACCTCTCCGCGCACGCCGCCGTGGACGTGGCCGCGCTCGGCGCCGACGTCTACCTCTGCTCGCCCTACAAGTTCCTCGGGCCCCACTGCGGCGTGCTCACCGCCGACCCCGCCTTCCTCGAGACGCTGCACCCCGACAAGCTGCTGCCCTCCTCCGACGCGGTCCCGGAGCGCTTCGAGCTGGGCACGCTGCCCTACGAGCTGCTCGCGGGGACGACGGCGGCGGTGGACGTCCTGGCCTCGTTGGGACCCGCGCAGGGCCCGCGCCGGGACCGCGTGGTTGCGGGGATGGCCGCGGTGGAGGCCCACGAGGACCGCCTGCGGACGCGGATCGAGACCGGCCTGGCCTGGATCCCCGGGGTGTCGGTCCTCTCGCGGGCCGCGCACCGGACCCCGACGCTGCTCGTGCGCGTGCCGGGCGGGGACCGCCGGGCCCACGAGGGTCTGGCCGAGCGCGGGGTGTTCGCGCCCGCCGGGTCCTTCTACGCGCTCGAGGCCTCCCGCCGGCTCGGCCTGGGCGACGACGGGGCCCTGCGCATCGGGCTGGCGCCCTACACCGACGACGAGGACGTCGACCGGCTGCTCGACGGTCTCGCGGCGATCGTCCTCGGGCCGGGCGCCTGATGCCCGAGCGCATCCGGTTGCGGCGCGCGAAGGGATGGCGCAAGCCCGCGGGAGCGATCACCGTGGCGCGCCCGTCCGCGTGGGGCAACCCGTTCCGGCTCGGCGAGGTGGTCCGGACCGACGACGACGTCGAGGTCACCCTCGACCGGGAGAGCATGATCGCGCTGTACCGCCGGTGGCTCGCGGAGCAGCCGGAGCTCCTCGAGCGGGCCCGGGCCGAGCTCGCCGGCCACGACCTCGCGTGCTGGTGCGCGCCGGACGAGCCGTGCCACGCCGATGTGCTGCTGCGGGTGGCCGCGGGCGGGGTCCCGTAGCGCTGTGTGCACCGGCGCGCCTGAACCCGTGATGCAGTACGGCACTACGGCAGACGTCCGGCACGGCGGTGCTCACCCTTGGTGAGCATGACCGCTCTCTCCCGCCGCCCGTCCGTCCTGACCGGCGCCGTCCTGTTCGCCCTCTTCGGTCTCGTCGACCTGCTCAGCCCCTGGATCTTCCCGGCCCCGGCGGACGCGCCCGCCTTCGCGAACATCCTGACCGCGGTGTTCGGCGTGATCGCCCTGATCGCCATCGGCGTCTGGTTCGCCACGGCCTCCCGCGCAGCGATGTGGGTCGGTGTCGTCGTCCGCGTGATCGGTGCCCTGTTCGGGTTCATGGCGTTCACGGACCCGTCGGTGTCGACGGGGTTCGTCGTGGCCAACGTCGTCTACATCGTGCTCACGGTCGTCGCGATCGCGCTCGTGGTTCCCACGCTCCGTGGCCGGGCCGTTCGGGGGAGTGACACTGCGCTGAGCGGAAGCGCTTGACGTCGAGAGGTCGGTGCGGCGCCCGTTTCGCCCGACCTCGCTGACGACCGTGAGCGGAGCGTTGCGTGCCGGTGACACGGCAGTCACATGTCCTCCGGAGAGTGGGTGAGCCCGTCACCCAATCGTGCTCGGAGGGCCATGACTGCGACACAGTCCGTCACCACGACCTCACCCGCGGAGCAGGGGCGACTCCAGGACGGGGCGCTCGGGCTCCCGTCGGTGCTCTTCTGCATCGTCACCGGCGCGGCGCCGCTGACGGCGATGCTGTCCAACGTCCCGGTCGCGGTGAACGGCGGCGGGTGGGCGACCCCGGCGGCGTTCCTCCTCGCGACCCTGTCGCTGACGATCTTCTCCGTCGGCTACATCGCGATGTCGCGGCGGGTGACGAGCGCCGGCGGCTTCTACACGTTCGTCAGCCGGGGGCTCGGACGCGTGATCGGCCTCGGGTCGGGCCTGCTCATCGCGCTCTGCTACATGGTCTTCGTCGGCGCCGTGATCGGGGTGATGGGCTACTTCGCGGCCTCGACCGTCGAGACCTTCACCGGGCTCTCGATCCCCGCCTGGGTCTACATGGCCATCGGGCTGGCGATCATGAGCCTGCTCGCCTGGTTCCACATCGAGCTGACCGCGAAGGTCCTCGGCGTCATGCTCGTCGCCGAGGTGCTCGCGCTCCTGGTCCTGGGCGTCGCGGTGCTCGCCCACGGCGGCGCCGAGGGCCTCTCGCCCTCGCCCTTCAACCCCGTGCAGATCTTCGACAACCCCGGCGCGGTGCAGGTCTTCGGCACCGGCGCGGCGGGCATCGCGCTGTTCGCGGCCTTCTGGTCGTGGGTCGGCTTCGAGATGGCGCCCAACTACGCCGAGGAGTCCCGCGAACCCCGCCGGATCGCCTCCATCGCGACCTACGGCTCGGTGATCGGGCTCGGCGTCTTCTACATGTTCGTCTCGTACGCCTTCGTGACCGGCTGGGGCCTCACCGGCAGCGTGAAGGCGGTCTCCGATCAGCTGGGCGGTGTGTACGCGTCGGCGTTCTACCCGCTCTCGGACCGCTACGTCGGCGGCTGGCTGACCGCGATCATCGAGATCCTCGCGGTGACCAGCTCCTTCGCCTGCGCGATGGCCTTCTACAACACCTCGGCGCGCTACCTGTTCGCGCTCGGCCGCGAGGGGGTCCTGCCCCGGGTCCTGGGCCGCACCTCGAAACACCGCAGCCCCGGCGTCGCGTCCGCGACGACCACCGTCGTCGTCGCCCTCTACGCCCTGGGCTTCACCCTCTACGACCCTTCCACCGAGGCGGCGCTGACGAAGCTCGGCACGTGGTCGCCGCTGCTCGGGGTGCTCGGCATCCTCGCCGTGCAGGCGCTGGTCTGCGTCGCGATCATCCGGTACTTCCTGACGACGGCCCGCGACGGCTTCCGGATCTGGAGCACGTTCGTCGCGCCGGTGCTCGGGTGGGTGGCCATGGTCGGCGCCTGCTATCTGCTGATCGACAACCGGGACGCGCTGGCCGCCGCCGAGGGTGTCCCGTTCATCACCCTGCTGCCCTACGTGCCGCTGGTGATCTTCGTGGGCGGGGTGGTCGTCGCGCTCGTGCTGCGCTCCCGGCGTCCCGACGTCAACGAGGGCCTCGGGCACTTCTCCCTCACCGACCCGCTGCTCGACAGCGGGCCCACCACCGGCAC
>JAVXWR010000213.1:0-2875 GCA_032230725.1 Actinomycetota bacterium | reverse complement strand
GCGCCTGGATCTCGCGGCCCTCTACCTGGGACTCGCCACCGGGGTGACCGGAGCCGGGGTGGGCGGGGGCGCGGTGGGCGGGAGCGACCCGGCCGCCCGGCCCGGCGTCGGCGCCGGCTGACGCCGGTCCGAGCACGCATCCGCGCCCCGGACACCGCATTACCGACGGGCGCGTTCACCGTCATCAGCGCCCGACGTGAGGGGGAGACGTGGAACTGCTCGAGGGGACGGTGCGCCCCTACGCGTGGGGCTCGCGCACGCACATCGCCGCGCTGCTCGGCGAGACCGTCCCGTCGCCGCACCCGCAGGCCGAGCTCTGGCTGGGGGCGCACCACGACGCGCCCTCGCGCCTGGTCGAGCAGCCGGGGAGCCGCACGCTCCTCGACGCCCTCGCCGCCGACCCCGAGGGAACCTTCGGGGCCGCCCGCGCCGAACGCTGGCAGGGTCGGCTGCCGTTCCTGCTCAAGGTCCTCGCCGCCGAGGAGCCGCTGAGCCTGCAGACCCACCCCTCCGCGGAGCAGGCCGCCGCCGGCTACGCCCGCGAAGAGGCGCGGGGCATCGCGCAGGGCGCGCCCGACCGCAACTACCGCGACCCGCTGCCCAAGCCGGAGGTCCTCTGCGCGCTCGAGGAGGTCCACGCGCTCGCGGGGTTCCGCGACGCCGGGCTCACCGTTCGGCTGCTGCGCGCCCTCGACGTCGACCGCCTCTCCCACCACACCGAGCTGCTCGCCGCCCAGCCCGACCAGGACGGTCTGCGCGCCCTGTTCACGATGTGGATCACGCTGCCCCAGCGGACCGTGGACGACCTGGTGCCCGCGCTGCTCGACGGCTGCGTGCGCCTGGCCAAGACCCCCGGCTCCCCGGGGGCGCCGGGCGGGGAGTTCGAGCGCGAGGTCCGCACCCTGCTCGACCTCGGGGAGCGCTACCCGGGGGACGCGGGCGTCCTCGCCGCGCTGCTGCTCAACCGCGTGGTGCTCGCCGAGGGCGAGTGCCTCTTCCAGCCCGCCGGCTCGCCGCACGCCTACCTGTCCGGGTACGGCGTCGAGCTGATGGCCAACTCCGACAACGTGCTGCGGGCGGGCCTGACGCCCAAGCACGTCGACGTCCCGGAGCTGCTGCGGATCCTGGACTTCCGGTGCGGGCCCCCGCCGATCCTCCGCCCCCGGGTCGACGGCCCCCGGGCGGTGTTCACCGCACCCAGCGAGCACTTCCGGCTCGTGCGCCTCGACGTGGGTCCCGACGACGGCCCGGTCGAGCTCGGCATCGACGGTCCGCGCATCGTGCTCGTGGTGCGCGGCGACGCGTCCCTGCGTGCCGGCTCGGGCCGGTCGGTGGCGCTGGCGCAGGGCCGGGCGCTGTGGGCGCCCGCGGCCGACGGGGTGGTCACCGTCGAGGCCGGGCGCGGGCGCGCGCTGGTGTTCGCCGCCGGGGACGGGTGGAGCCCGGACGGGGCCGACTAGATTGCCGCGAGCCGGGCACGGTGCCCGGTTCGTCCCGTCGTCCGCCCCAGGAGGTCGCGGTGTCCGCATCCGGAGGCTCCAAGGCGATCATCGCCGCCCTGTCCGCCAACGCGGGCATCGCGGTCGCGAAGTTCGTCGGCTTCGCGATCACCGGGTCGTCCTCGATGCTCGCCGAGGGCGTCCACTCGATCGCGGACACCGCGAACCAGGGACTGCTGCTGTTCGGGCGCCGGCGGGCCTCCCGCCAGGCGACCCCGGAGCACCCCTTCGGCTACGGGCGCGACCGCTTCTTCTACTCGTTCGTCGTCGCCCTCATGTTGTTCACCCTCGGCTCGGTCTTCGCGATCTACGAGGGCGTGCACAAGCTCTCCGCGCCCGAGGAGCTGACCAGCCCCGTCGTCGCGATCGTCATCCTCGGCGTCGCGATCCTGCTCGAGGGCTACAGCTTCCGCACCGCGGTGGGGGAGTCCCGCGAGCTCAAGGGCGACGCGACCTGGTGGGGCTTCATCCGCCAGTCGGTCAACCCCGAGCTGCCCGTCGTGCTGCTCGAGGACACCGGGGCCCTGGTCGGCCTGGCGCTCGCCCTGCTCGGCGTCGTGCTGACCGTCGCCACCGGCGACCCGGTCTGGGACGCCGTCGGCACCATCGCCATCGGGACCCTGCTCGGCGTCATCGCGGTGATCCTCATCGTGGAGACCAAGAGCCTGCTGATCGGGGAGGGCGCCCGGCCGCCGCTGGTCAGGACGATCTCCTCGGCCCTGGTGGGCGGGCCGGTCGAGCGGGTCATCCACCTGCGCACCCAGTACCTCGGGCCCGAGGAGCTCCTCGTCGCGGCGAAGATCGCGGTGTCGGCGAGCCTGCCCACCGAGGCCGTCGCCGCGGCGATCGACGAGGCCGAGGCGCGCCTGCGCCACGCCGTCCCGCAGGCGCGGCTCGTCTACCTCGAGCCCGACCTCGACCGCACCGGCTCCGACGACGGCCTCGACCCCGCGCTCGATCCGACACCCTGAGAAGAGGCGCGTCCGGGGATCACGCTGGATATGGTCCCGGTCACCGCAGGCGGACATACGACCAGTGATCGCACGAAAGGGGGCCGGACATGGCGAGTCCCACCACGACGAGGCAGGGAAGTCTCTTCCGGACGAAGTCGGTCGAGCAGTCGATCGCCGACACCGACGAACCGGACAGCAAGCTTCGCCGCGAGCTCGGCGCGCTCGATCTGACGATCTTCGGCGTGGCCGTGCTGATCGGTGCCGGCATCTTCACCATCACCGCGCGCACCGCCGGTGACGTGACCGGCCCGGCGATCGCGGTCTCGTTCGTCATCGCCGCGATCGCCTGCGGCTTCGCCGGGCTCTGCTACGCGGAGTTCGCCTCGACGGTGCCGGTGGCCGGCAGCGCGTACACGTTCTCCT
>JAVXWR010000141.1:0-6232 GCA_032230725.1 Actinomycetota bacterium | reverse complement strand
CAGGCCCTGCACCGGCGCAAGAAGGCGGCCGTGCTCGCTGCGCTGGACCTGTGGCGGCTCATGCGCCGGGAGCGGCCCGCACTCGTGGTCACACGCGGGTACAACGCCGAGGCCCTCGGCCGCATCGTGGCCTTGATCCTGGGCATCCCCGCGGCGACCTGGGTGCACGAGTCCCGCTCGATCCGGCCCAGGAGCGCGGCGCGGCGCCTCCTCGACCGCCTGCTCAACCCACGCTGCGCGGGCGTGCTCGCCCTCGTCGAGACCCAGCGACCCCACCTGCTGCGGCTGCAGTGGCGTGAGGACCAGATCCGCATCGCGCCGCCGGGGGTCACCGCTCCGGTGGTGACCGCCGGGCGCGCCGAGGTCCGCGCGGGGCTCGGGGTGGCCCTCGACGCCGAGCTGGTCGTGATCGTGGCACGGATGCGCCCGGAGAAGGACCACGCCACGCTGCTGCGGGCGTTCGCCGAGGTGCGCAGAGTGCGACCGCGTGCCCAGCTGCTCGTCGTGGGCGACGGCGTGCTGCGCGAGGAGCTCGAGCGGCTCGTAGCCGAGCTCGGTCTCGACCGCGACGTGGTCTACGTCGGACTCCGTTCCGAAGTGGGCGACCTCCTCGCCGCAGCCGACGTGGCGGCCCTGTCCTCCCGCAAGGAGTGCGCTCCCCAGTCCCTGTTGGAGGCCATGGCGGTCGGCGTACCGGTCGTCGCGACCGCGGTCGGCGGCATTCCCGAGATGGTCGAGCAGGCGACGACGGGTCTGCTGGTGCCACCCGGGGACCCCGGCGCCCTCGCCGAGGCGCTGATCGCCCTGCTCGGCGACCCCGTCCGGCGCTCCGCCCTCGCCGACGCCGCACGACGTGAGGTGACCCGACGATTCGACGCCGCCACCGCGGTCCGACACGCCGAGCGCCAGCTCTCCGGACTGGCTCGACCGCCCGCGCGGCTCACGGTCGTGCTCAACGGGGTCGGTCGCGGGGGCGCCGAGATGGCCCTGCTGAACCTCGTCCGCGCCCTCGACCCCGCCCTCGTGACGACACGGATGATCTGCCTCCACCGCGGTGGCGAGCTCGCCGACCCGTTCCGGGCCGCGGGGTGCCCGGTGGAGGTCGTGGGCCGGCGGGCGCGGGACCCGCGCACGCTGCTCACGCTGATCAGCCGGTTGCGTCGGGACGCCGACGTCGTCCTGGTCGTCAGCTATCACGCCAACGCGATGACTCTCTCCCGCATCGCGGCCCGACTGACTGGTACGCCCGACATCGTCACGGTGCACACCATGGGGCCGAATCCGCCGGCCGGACGGTGCCTGCCGCGCCACGTCGTCGCGACCCTCGGCCTGTGCCGGGCCCTCGTCGTGCTCGCCGCGAGCCAGGCCGACTACCTCCGGCGCGCCGAGGGCGTAGGGACGCGTCCATGGCGCTCCGCGCCGCAGCACGTGATCCCCAACGGTGTCCCGTCCACCCCGGGCCCCGATCCCGCCGCGGTTACTGTCGCGCGACGCGAGCTCGGGTTCGGCGCCGACGACGTCGTCGTCGGGACGGTGGGCCGTCTGGTGCCGGAGAAGGACCACGCGATGCTGCTGCGCGCGTTCGCACGGCTGGTGGCAGACCACCCGCGGGCTCGATTGGTCATCGTCGGGGGCGGCCCCCGGGAGGCGGCGCTCCGCGAGCTGGCGGCGGCGCTCGGGGTGGCCGACCGGGTCGTGCTGACAGGGATGCGGACCGACGTCGGTGATCTGCTGCCGGCCGTCGACGTCTTCGCGCTCTCCTCACTTCAGGAGGCCGCCCCGATGGCCGTGGTCGAGGCGATGCACGCCGGCCTCCCGGTTGTCGCGACCAGCTGCGGAGCGGTCGCCGACCTGGTGACCGACGGCAAGGACGGCTTCGTCGTGCCGGTGGGGGACGACGTCGCGCTCGCCGAGCGGCTCGCCGCGCTCGTCGAGGACTCCGTTGCCCGCGCCACGCTCGGCGCCCACGCCCGCGACCACGCGGTCACCGAGTTCAGCGACCTCGTGATGGCGGAGCGCTACGAGCGTCTGATCGCCGAGCTGATCCGCTGAGCGCGTCTTCCCGGAGGCCACTTCGATTCGTCCAGCCCTCCCACCGTCCGCGCGGCAGGGGGATCACACCAGGGATTCGCGGTTCCCGTTCGTGTCGTTGGTGGGAGAGAGCGCCGGATGTCCACCTCGGAGATCGATGTGCCGTCGGCCGGAGAGCCCGCACCGCGTGTCCTGCACGTGGCGGTGCTGGAGACCTTGGGGATCGATCTCCCGCGCACGGCCAGGATCCTCGACTTCGGGTGCGGAGCCGGCCACGAGGTCGATGCCCTACGCAGCGGTGGCTACGTCAACGCGGTCGGCTACGACGTCACCGACGGGCGCACCCTGGCGAGCCGCGGACGGGAGCACGTCACCGTGGGGTCCCTGCTCGACCTGAGGTTGCCCTACGAGGACGAGACGTTCGATCTCGTCATCTCCGACCAGGTCTTCGAACATGTCCACGACCAGGTCAACGTCCTGCGGGAGCTCTTCCGGATCACCAGGACCGGCGGGCACGCGCTGCACGTCATCCCGGCCCGCTACGCCCCGATCGAGGGGCACGTCCACGTCCCGTTCGGCGGGGTGCTCCAGCATCGGTGGTGGTACAAGCTGTGGGCCCTGCTCGGCGTACGGAACGAGTTCCAGACGGGGCTGTCCGCCGATGAGACCGCCGATCACAACACCTTCTTCGCCGCGGAATCGACGCGGTACGTACCGACCTCGTGCTACCGCGTCGTCTTCGACGCGATCGGGTTCCGGTACCGATTCGCCGAGCAGGAGTTCTTCGACGGTCACCCTCGTCTGTCGATGCGGATGATCGGGCGGCTGGGTGCCCCCGCGACGTGGCTCTACCGGACCTTCCGTATGCGCATCGTCCATCTGCACAAGCCGGAAGGCGGCGCCCGCCACGCCGGGTCCACCGCATCGGGCCGGTAGCGCCTACGAGCTGCCGGGCCGGTGCGGGGCGTCGGCGATGGCAGTGGCCAGGGCCCGGCTCGGTCGCGACGGATAGACGCGGCCCGTCCGCTCCCGCGTCAGCTCGGGCACGAACGGGATCTTCTCGATCGCGTCCTGGTAGAGCGTGACCGCCACCGGCACCGTCACCTGGTCGAACTCCAGTGCGGTCTGCAGTCCCTCGAGCTCGGCCCCGCACGCCTCGGCGGCGCTGATCCGGGCCACGGCGTCCTGGCGCTTCACCAGGCTCGCCGCGATGGCCGAGACCACCGAGGCGACCAGCGCGGCCACGCACAGCACCTGCCAGACCAGGCTGCTCTTCGGCAGCGAGAGCCCGGCCTGCACACCGTTCGCGAAATCCGGTCCGCCGAGCGCCGGCCCGGCGATAAGCACCGCCCCGACGGCGCTCGCGACGATGCCGAGGTTGGCCAGCCGGTTGCCCCGCGGCCGGAGGTCGGCGACGAACTGCGCGATGCTCTCGCGACGCGCCTGGATCTTCGTCAGGAGCAGGTCACGATGTGCGTCATCCTCGACGGTCATGTCGTCCCCCTCCGCGCCGCGTTCTTACTCTGAGTGAGTAGAAGCAGTGCCGCAATAGAACGTTCAGGGGACCGGTCGTCGGTCTGGCGTGCCTGCGGACGGTCTGATCCGGCTCCTCGACCAGGACGGGTCGACGTCGTCGACACGGTGGGCGACGTGTCCGCACCGGCTCCGCGTAGACCAACGGGAGCAACGAATACGGCCCGGTGCTGCCGCTCTCGACGGGGACCTTGTGATTCCGGTCACTCGTGCTCACGACGGGAGTACTTCGCGGTACTCCTCATTCCTTGAGGTGTATGTCCGGCGTCTCGACGACCAGGAACGGTTCCTGACCGAGGAGGCCTCGGACCTACAGCCCGTGAGCGGCATGTCGAGGGGGTGGGAGTCGTCGACGATGTCTGCTCGGAGCCGGTCGCACTTCGTCTCCTCCGCCGCCTCGTGCTGCTCGCGGGGCTACTGGCCGCGTTCTTCCTCGCCGGCCTCCTGCTCGCCGGTCCTGCCCAGGCGGCCTCAGGGGGAGGGGATTCGTCCGGCGGCGGCTCCGCGTCCGGCACGACGAGCGCCGTGGTCCACGCAGTCACCAGCAAGGCGACCTCAGCCAAGGCGACCTCGGGCAAGGCTGCGACCGGCAAGGCGACCTCGGGCAAGGCTGCGACGGGTAAGGCGGAGTCCAGCGCGGCGACGGGCGCCGCACGACACGAGACCGGCACGTCCACGGCCTCCGTGCGCACGAAGTCGCCGGTCGCAGGTCCCCGCGTCCGTCCCGTCGACCGCAAGGCGGTCGTGCCACGCCCGTCAGCGACGCCTGGCCGAGCGACGACGGCCGTCGCGAGCCAAGCGCCCGCACCCACCACGGGCTCGATCGCGCACGATGCGCCCACGCTCTCGATCCACCTCGGGTCGGCCACGCCGAGCACGTCCGGGCTCCGCTCCGTCCTCGCGCCCGTCGCGACGGTGATGTCGGCGGTGGCCCACGCGCCACCCGCCGCGCCGTCGCTGCTCGCCCCGGTCGCTGCCCTGCCACACACGCTCACCGGGCCCTCCGGAGCGATCGGCCAGACCGGCAGCATCCTCGTCCACACGGTCACCGGGCTGACCGACACCACGACAGCGCTGACACAGACGGTCGGCGAACTCAGCGGGAGTGTCATCGGCGTATCGCGGGGCGCGCTCGGCGGGCTGGCCGCGCTGACCGGGACCGTCGGGACCATCGCAGCCGAAGGGCCGACGGCGGTCCCGACCGTCTCCCTCGCACCCGGGACGAGCGCGGACCGGTTCCCGGCCGCCGCGCCGACACCGGCGCTCCCCGTCCTCCTCGGTGGGCTCGCACGCGATCCGGTCCCCGGTGGAGTCGCACCGGCGCGGCTGACGGGTTCCGGCGCGCCGAGCGCGCCGTGGCTCACTGTCGACGCGGCCACTGGTCCCCTGTCCCGGCATGGGCTTCCCGCCGCGCCTGCCCCCTGGGAGCCCGCCGCACCGGCGGCCCCGGGCGGGACGGCCGGCGTCACGGCGGGCTCCGGCGTGAGTGTCCTGACCGGCGCGCTGACGGACCCGCTGACCCTGGCGGCGATGCTGACGGTGCTGGTGCTGATCGCCTGCGGGCGACGGTGGGCGTGGTGGTTCCCCGAGGTCGCCGTCGGGCCTGACTGAGACCTCGACGTCCGCCGTCCCGCTGCACGCGGGTGGCGGCCGTGCGATCGACATCTCAGTCAGTTCTTCTCCGAGACAGGCCCATCGGCCCGTGCCCATGACGTGACGCCTGCCGGCGCGCACGTGCGGTCGTCGTGATCGACGCGCAGCGCAGCGAGGGCGACCCGGTCCGGGCGAGGGCCGGCCGTGCGTGCCTGTCTCCAGGGACCGGTCGCCCGGCTCCGAGGTAGTGCGCTCCCTGGGGTCGGCCGGCCCAGGGCGATCACGCGTGGGGCCACGTCGTCGAGCACCGCCGGGCGATGGGCCGTACGAGGGGGCGGCCCATCGCGTCATCCGCTGCGGATGCCGCGGGGTGTGCCCCGCGCGTGATCGTCGCCAGCCCACGAGCGGCTCCGGGCCCCGAAGGAGCGCTCGCCGCCCGACCACCAGACGTTGCTGCGAAAGGCCGTGCGATGCGACACGACATCCTCGTGCGCGTTCCCGTCATCCTCGAGCTCGTGCACACCGACCGCCCTCCGGTGCCCGCCCAGGTCGAGCTGCGCTACGCCTGGCCCGACCCCTACGCGGTGGCGCTCGCGTTCCAGACCGTCCACTCCCGAGAGGTCGTGTGGCGGTTCTCGCGCGGGCTCCTCGCCCAGGGCCTGATCGAGGCGGCCGGCGAGGGCGACGTCCGCCTCCGCCCCCTCGACACGGCCGCGCCGGGCAGGATCATCGAGATCGAGCTGCGGTGGCCCGGTGGGCGCGCCGTGTTCCGTGCGCCCCACGCGGAGCTTCGCGGCTACCTCGCCCGCACCCAGGAGCTCATCGCCTTCGGGACGGAGCACGAGTGGCTCGACCTCGAGCACGCCATCGCGATGCTGCGCCTCGCTCCGCCCAGATCGGGGGGCAGGGATCGGTTCCGCTGACGTCCGACTCGACCGAGCAGGATCCGGTCGACCTGTTCTCCGGGATCTTTCGGGGACGGACTGGACGCGCTCGCCTCGACCCTGGCCGACTGGTCTCCGACCGTCGGACGAGGAAAGGGAGCGGCATGGACCTGGGCATCGCGGGGAGGACG
>JAVXWR010000196.1:0-2516 GCA_032230725.1 Actinomycetota bacterium | reverse complement strand
ACCGGCACGGCGGCGTCGACCTGGCGTGGGAGGGCCTCGTCCCACGCGAAGTGCGGGGTGCCCTCGACGGTCAGCTCGCCGAGGGGCGCGTCGTCGGGCCCGACGACGGTGCGCTGCTGCACCTGCAGGAACCGCACGCGCAGGCGCAGGGTCGCTCCGGCGCGGGGTTCGAGCAGCAGCTCGGTCCGGCTGCGGGTGGGCTCGGCGAGCCGCTCGGACGCCTCGGGCGGCACGAGCACCCCGAACTGCCAGCGCAGCGCGTTCTTCTGCGCCGACGCGCGGTAGGGGTAGAGGAGGTAGCCCTCGAACAGGACCGCGTCGGCCACCGCGGCCACCGCGTCGAGCGGGTCTGGGGTGGTCATGACGACGGCCCCCCGGCCTCGTCGAGCAGCGCGTCGAACGTCTGCTCCCAGCTGGGGAGCGCCCGCGCGGCGCGCCAGGCGGAGAGCCGCGCCAGGGTGTCCTCGGGCAGCTGCAGCCAGGCGGTGCCACCGTGGTGGGCGGCCATCATCTGCCTCCACACGGCGATCGGGAGCCGGAACGCGGCTTCCGAGCTCCACGGGACCAGGCCGACCTGGACCCCGGTGCCGGGGGACTCGTAGAACACGGTGCCGCTGAACAGCAGGAGCAGCGGGACGTCACCGCCGTCGGCGAGACCGCGGAAGTAGCGGGTCGCCGCGACCTCGGTGTCGTAGGTCAGGGGTACCTCGAGGGCGAGCTCGTGCTCGCCGGTGAACGAGGTGGTGACGGATCCGACCGTCGCGAGCTGCATCGGGTTGAGGGTCCGGCCCCAGCGCTCGGGGTCGCCGAAGAGCTCGACCAGGCGGTTCTGTTCGGTGGGGGAGTAGCGACGTCGGGCGGGCTCGATGCGGATCTGGCTGCTCAACGCGAGCGCGTGGATGCGGGTCCCGGTGGTCTCGGTGATCGTGAGGGTCAGCCGCAGTGTCGGGCCGAGGGCGTGCGCGTCGTGGTCGGCGCCGGTCACCGCGAAGCGGAACGCGGGCCCGGGGGCGGTGCGGGGGAACGGGAGTGTCACCGGGGCACCGCCCGGCTACGGGTCTCGACGGCGTCGAAGAACGCGTCGATGTGCGCCCACGCCTCGGGGCCACCGTCGAAGCCCCGCCAGTGGCGGCGGACCAGGCCGACGAGCCGGTAGCAGGCGTCCACCGGGACGAGCACGCAGCGCGTCGCCGCGTCGTTCCGGGTGCCGCGACGTACCAGCAGGGCCTCGACGTCGGGCTCGAGCAGCGCGGCGAGCCGTCCGGCGCCGACGCCGTCGGACCAGTGGGCGAGGTCGAGCTCGCTCTCGGTGGCGCCGGCCGGGCTGGGGTAGCAGGCCAGCACCGACGGGCCCGCCCCGTCGGCACCGGGCACTCCACTGCTGAGCAGGAAGAACGCCATGCCGACCGGGATCTGCAGGGCGTCCCACTGCAGATCGGTCAGCACGAAGTCCGGGTCGCGGAGGTAGCGGTCGGGGATCGTGCGGAACCCCGAGAACGCGCCGGCGGGCGCGTCGGCGGGGCGGTCCCGGAACAGCAGGGCGCACGGCCGGCACGCGCACTTCAGCGAACGCTCGACGATGTGCACGAGGTGTGGGTGCTCGGCGGCGACCTCGAGGCCGCACAGGTCGCAGCGTTCGGCCGGCACGACGGGTTCCGCGGACCCCGGACGTGCGGTCAGGAACCGCCGCAGGCCCGCGACCTCCGGGCCGGCCGTCATGAGCCGGCCGCGGCGATGTTCGGGGCGCCCGGGGGCCGCAGCCCGATCTGCAGCAGCGCCGGCCCCGGTGCCTCCGCGGCGAACTCGACCGCGGCCACCTCGGGGGCGAGCTCGGCCACCGCGGTGCGCACGACGTCGCGCACCGTCTCCGACGACGACCCGCAGCCGGCGGCGAGCGTGACGTGCACCGTGCCGGTGTGGGTGTCCACGCGGTCGAGGGTGATGCCCGAGCCGTGGCTGCCCAGCCGCCGCCGCGCGGTGTCGAGCGCGTGCCCGACCCGCACCGGAAGCTCCACGGGGTGCAGGTCGTGGAGGGTCAGCAGGGCGGCCACCAGCGGGTCGGCCGCCATCCGGTGGACCATCGTGTCGCCGGCCCCGAGCCGGACGATCGAGATCATCTGGGCGAGCCCGGCGCCGTAGAACTGCATGAGGACCCGCACCAGGTCCTCACCGACCTCGCGGGCGGTGTCGTCGGTCGACAGCTCGTCGAGCAGCTCGGCGATGGTCCCGGCGACGGCGCCCGGGTCGGTGTCCTTCTCGGGGTGGCCCATGGGTCAGGGCAGGTTGAGCTGGGTCGGCGAGGTCTCCCGGTGCAGCTGTTTCCCGTTGCCCAGATACATGTGCACCCCGCACGGCAGGCAGGGGTCGAAGCTGCGGACGGCCCGCATGATGTCGATGCCCTTGAAGTTCTCGGGCTTGTTCTCCTCGAAGATCGGGGTGTTCTGCACCGCGTCCTCGTAGGGCCCCGGCGTGCCGAACTTGTCGCGCACGCTGCCGTTCCAGGGCGTCGGCGGGTA
>JAVXWR010000193.1:0-2967 GCA_032230725.1 Actinomycetota bacterium | reverse complement strand
GGAGACCCGCAGCGTCACCCGCAAGGCCGCCAGCCGCACCGCCCCGAAGAAGCAGGGCCCCAAGAACGCCCCGAAGTCCGCGGCGACCCCCGCCGCCGACAAGCGCGCCAAGAGCTGACGCTCCCCGGCGACCCACGGCCCCCGGTGGCTTCGCCTCGTGAGCACTACTCCGTCCTATGACACGGAATAGTGCTCACGAGCGCGGAGCGCACCGGGGGCCGTCGTCGTCGTGGTGGGGCCCGGGCGCCCGTCGACCGGTCCCACCAGCACGTATCCTCGCGCCTGTGCTGCTGCAAGTGCCGGTGTTCGAGTACCTCGACTACTACCTGTCGATGCTGATCTGGGTCGTCGCGATCCCGGTCGGCCTGTACGCGTTCATCCACGCCCTGCTGCAGCGGGCGGACGCGTTCACCGCGGTCGACAAGCTGACCAAGCCGGCCTGGTGCGGCATCACCGGTGTGGGCGCGCTGCTGCTGGTGATCTCCGTCGGTGGGCCCGTGGCGAGCCTCGCCATCCTCTGGCTCGTCGCGCTCTGCGCGGTGCTGGTCTACCTCGTCGACGTGCGCCCGAAGGTGGTCGAGGTCCAGCAGGGCGGCGGAGGTCGCTGGTGATCGCGGACCTCGCGCCCGCGGCGGGGTCCCTGTCGCTCGACCCGGCCCTCGCCCGGCCCGACCTGCTCGCCGAGCCGGTCGCCGCCGCACTCGCGGCGCTGCCCGACGACGTCGCCGCCTCGTGCGCCGTCGCCGAGATCGACCCGGACCTCGCCGACACCGCCGCGTTCTGCGAGGCCTACGGCTCGCCGCTGGAGGCCTCGGCGAACTGCGTCGTCGTCGCGGGGTCCCGCTCCGGGGAGCAGCGCTTCGGGGCGTGCGTGGTGCTCGCCACCACCCGCGCCGACGTCAACGGCGTCGTCCGCAAGCGCCTCGACGTCCGAAAGGCGTCGTTCGCGCCGATGGACACCGCGGTGGAGCTGACCGGCATGGCCTACGGCGGCATCACGGCGTTCGGGTTGCCCGCGTCGTGGCCGCTGCTCGTCGACGCGGCCGTGCTGGCGACCCCCGCCGTCGTCGTGGGCAGCGGGATCCGGGGCAGCAAGCTCGTCGTGCCGGGCGCCGTACTCGGGCGGCTGCCCGGGGCGGAATCCCCGGAGGGCCTCGCCCGTTAGCGGTATCGTTGAACCTTCAATCAGCTGGAGGAACCGATGCCCGCCGTCACCGTCCCCGACCTGACCGTGCTGCCGCGCCTCGCGGACCCCGGACCGGACACCGGGGCCACCGAGCGCGGCGTGCGCCGCGTGACCACCGCCCCGCGCGGCTTCGAGGGGGAGGGCTTCCCGGTCCGCCGCGCGTTCGCCGGGGTCGACCTCGCCGACCTCGACCCGTTCATCCACATGGACCAGATGGGCGAGGTCGAGTACGCCCCGGGCGAACCCAAGGGCACCTCGTGGCACCCGCACCGGGGCTTCGAGACCGTCACCTACATCATCGACGGCACCTTCGAGCACGCCGACAACCACGGCGGCGGTGGGCTGATCACCAACGGCGACACGCAGTGGATGACCGCGGGCGGCGGGGTCCTGCACATCGAGCGGCCCCCGGAGGCCCTCGTCGCGTCCGGCGGGCTCTTCCACGGCCTGCAGCTGTGGGTCAACCTGCCGCGGGCGCAGAAGTGGGTCCAGCCCCGCTACCAGGACCTGCGCGCCGGGCAGGCCTGCCTGGTCACCTCACCCGACGCCGGGGCGCTGGTGCGGGTGATCGCCGGGTCGCTCGGCCGTGTTCCCGGAGATCCTGGCTACTCCGGCCCCGGATCGACCTACACCCCCATCACGATGGCCCACGCGTCGATCGAACCGGGCGCGATGCTGCACGTGCCGTGGGACCGCGAGCAGAACGCGCTGGCCTACGTGCTCTCCGGGGACGGCCACGCGGGGCCGGAGCGTCGCCCGGTGTCGACGGGGCAGCTGGTGGTCTTCGGCCCGGGCGAGTCGGTGCGCGTGGCGGCCGCCGTCGGCCAGGACGGCCGGCACCCGAAGCTCGAGGTGGTGCTGCTCGGCGGGCGTCCGCTGCGGGAGCCCGTGGCGTGGAGCGGGCCGTTCGTGATGAACACCCGCGAGGAGGTCATGGACGCGTTCCGGGACTTCCACACGGGGCGGCTGGGGGCCGTCCCCGCCGAGCGCGTCGCGCACGCCGCAGCCTCGCGGGGCGTGCAGACGACCTAAGGCGCTACCTCGGCGCGACAAGCTAGTGCTCGGCCATCCAGCGGCGCGTGAACTCGTCCTCGGAATCGAGCAGGGCACCGACCTGCTCGTTGACGACCGACTCGATCTTCCCGGCCACGAACGGGACCGGGACCTCGACGTCGCCCTCCACCGAGCTCTCCGACCCGCCCTCGACGTCGTGCAGGGACTGGCGGCCGGTGATCTTGCCGGGCAGCCCGCGCACGGTCACCTCGAACGTGCCCCGGTAGCCGCCCGCGCTCTCCGGGGTCCACGTCTCGACGCGGTCGAGCACGAGGTCCCCGCCGGTCAACCGCCGCATGACCGAGGGCAGGAACTGCACGTCCACGGAGTGCCGGAGCTTCAGGCGGGCGCCGGAGTCGTCGACGGTGCGCTCGAGGAGCGCCGGATCCTTCCCCCCGAGTTCGCGCAACCGTGCCTCGAGATGGTCGGCGTCGACCAGCACGCGGTACACGGATTCGGCGTCGGCATCCCAGCCGGCACGGTGGGAGATCGTCTGGGCCACGAGGCAGGAGGCTACCGTCGGTGCGTGTCCACCCCGACGACCTCGTCGCCGCCCGCGACCCCGCTCGCCGCGCTCACCACGTTGCGCCTCGGCGGCCCGGCGCGGCGGCTGGTCGAGGTGCGCACGATCGACGAACTGCTGGACGCGGTCCGGTCCGCCGACGCGGCCGGCGAGCCGGTGCTGCTGGTCGGAGGTGGCTCGAACCTGGTCGTCGCGGACGAGGGCT
>JAVXWR010000177.1:0-5056 GCA_032230725.1 Actinomycetota bacterium | reverse complement strand
CTGCGAGTCACTCTCCGGCCCGGCCCCGGGCGCCGACGTGTCCGGTGTCGACGGGCAGAGCGGGACCTCGGTCGTGCAGGGAGGCGTCGTCGTGCAGGTGGGTGGGTCGGTCTGTGCGTAGGCCGGGCCGGCGACGAGCAGCGCGCTCGCGGCCACGGCGACGATCAGTGGACCCACGCGTGATGCGGAGATCACGAGATTGCTCCCCCTCGAGCTCGAGAGAGGCTTTCCCCCCAACCTCTCGTCACAGGAGGGTCGCATATCGGTCACGAGACGATTACGGCACCCTGGATCTTCTCCATGATCACCGCGATGACGAGCTTTTGAGGCCCGAGCGTCCGGATCCTCCTCATCTTGGTGATCTTGATGCGGGGCGGCGGCGACCGAACGCCATCAGCACGCCCGCCCCACCCGGCCGAACCTCCAAGCCCGGCCGGTCAGCAGCTGAACCCGACGGACCTATTGGCCCTCGGCACCACCGCCCCGCGAGCGGCCCGTCGCCGGGACCCACGCCACCCGTGGAGCTGCACCGGACCGGGTAGCCGCACACCATGACCGACCCGGCCCCCGCCGACAGCACCGCCACCGACGACGCCCGCACCAGCGCCCGCACGCCCCGCGTCACCCTCGTCGAGGGCGGGCCGATGCTCGTCGAGGGCCCGGTCGAGCTGGAGACCCCCGACGGCACCGTCGTCCGGTCCGAGCGGCCCGTCGTCGCGGTGTGCGCCTGCCGTCGCAGCAAGCGCTACCCGTTCTGCGACACCAGCCACCGGCGCAAGGTGCGTCAGACGTCGGCTGCCACCAGCAAGGACGACGAGCCCGCGTCCCACGACCGCAGCAGATGATCGGCGAGCCGGTCCTCGAGCAGGGTCGAGGCCTGGATGCCGAAGACGATGTCGGGAGCCAGCTCCGGTTCACGTGCCATCAGGTCGGCCAGCAGACCCCGCCGCACCAGCTGCTCGTGCACCGCGTCGGCCTCGACGTGCTCGGCGTAGAACGCGGTCGCCGCCTCACCCAGGCCCATCCGCCGGATCGCCTTCACCAGCCGCGCCGACCCCGGTGACGAGGTCACCTCGACCAGCGCGAACTGCCCGACCGACGCCCCACGCCACCGCCGGTGCAGCCCGAACAGCGACATGACGTTGACCGTGGCCAGCGTGATCGCCGGGGCCACGTCCAGGAACGCGTGGTAGGCGGAGTCCAGCCCGAGCTCGTCCATCATCGCGGCGAAGATCCGCGAGTGCACCCGCTCGGCCCGGCCGGCACCGAACTCGTCGTGCTCCACCGTGACCAGCGAGGCCTTGGCCTGGCCGTCGATGCGCGGGATCACCCACGCCTGCGGGTCGGCCTCCTTGAGGTGGTAGATCGAGCGGTGCGCGACGTACTCGCGCAGCTGCCAGAGCTCGCCGTCGGCGGCCAGCCGCCACGACGGACCGGTGCCCTCCACGGGCTCGACGAGCAGGGCGTCGATCGCACCGTCGACGTCGTCGCCGCCCTCGACCTCGGCCTGCAGGGCCGCGAGGAAGGGGCGCTCGAGGTCGCGGCGCAGCGCGAGCAGGTCGGGGTCCCACTCGAGCTCCGGGTCCACCCCGGGGAAGGAGCGGTAGTGCAGCTCGTAGCAGAGGTAGAGCGCGAGCTGGAGGTCGTCGCCGTAGGGATCGAGCCCCGACGGGCGCGGCAGGTCGCTCGTGCGGCGCGCGCCGACGAACACCTCGAGCACCGCCGCGGAGACGGGGCCGCGGGCGTGCGGCAGGGCGGAAGCGTCGGGGGTCACACGACGCTCGGGCGTGTGGACGTCGAGCACGTTCTCTCCTCGGCATCGGTGCCGGTCAGGGCTTCGGACGGCCTCGTGGCCGCGCTGAGGACGCGGATACCCGACCTCGGCCGTCGGGACCCGAGTGCCACGTCACCGGGAGCGGAACGCGTGGTTCCCGCAACCTGCGGGTAACACGGCCGAGAACCGTTCCCGGCCGGTTGAGGGTCCAGCTGTTTCTCGGGGACGCCCGGCGACGACGTGCGCCCCAGTCGCCCCCGCCTCGCGTGCCCACCAGAGGAGCACAGCTGTGTCTGTTGATCGACTGCCCTCCCCTGTCCACCTCACACCGGCCCCCGACCTCGCGGCACCCGACGGCCGTCGTCCGCACCTGCCCGTCCTCTGTGGGCCCGGGGTCTACCCGGCGCAGCGGGACACGTGGCTGCTCGCCGACGTGCTGCGCCGCGAGCTGCTCGACTCCCCCGTGCCGCCGCGTCGCGTCCTCGAGCTCTGCTCGGGCGCGGGCGCGTTGTCCCTGGTCGCGGCCGGGTTCCCGGGGACCGACGTGACGGCGGTGGACTGCTCGCGCCGGGCGCTCGCGAGTGCCTGGGTGAACGCACGACGGCTCGGCCGCCGGGTCCGCGTGCGACGCGGCGACCTGACCGCACCCGTCGTCGGGAACCGGTACGACCTCGTCGTCGCGAACCCGCCGTACGTGCCGACGTTCGACGACCAGCTCCCCACGCGCGGCGTGATGCGGGCGTTCGACGGCGGGCGCGACGGGCGGATCGTGCTCGACCGCGTGTGCGACGAGGCACCCGACGTCCTCGCGCCCGGGGGGCGGCTGCTGCTCGTGCACTCCGGCGTCAACGGGGTCGACGAGACGTTGCGCCGGTTGCGGTCGCAGGGTCTCGACGCCGAGGTCGCGGCGCGGTGCGAGCACCCGTTCGGCCCGGTGTTCACGGCGCGGGCGTCGATGCTCGAGGAGCGTGGGCTCATCGCACCGGGGCAGCGCACCGAGGAGCTGGTCGTGGTGCGGGCACGTCGACCGGTGGTGTCGAGCGTCGAGGGGCTCGACGTCGCGTGACCTGATCAGAGGCCGTCGACCCCGCTGGCCCCCGTCCTGCCTTGCCAGGCGGGCGGGGCGTCGTCGGCGGCCTCGGGGCGGGGTCCGCCACGAGCGACGGCCCGGGCGAGCAGCACCATCCCGACGATCTGCCCGATGTGGTACGCGGAGTCGGCGTCGATGTGCAGCAGGTCGGACGCGCCCGGCACCAGCCGGAACAGCGCAC
Organism: Actinomycetota bacterium; assembly: GCA_032230725.1. Lineage (GTDB taxonomy): Bacteria > Actinomycetota > Actinomycetes > Mycobacteriales > Pseudonocardiaceae > Actinomycetospora. The sequence goes on along the minus strand of JAVXWR010000177.1, from coordinate 2,011 downwards.
CCACGATGCTCACCCCGATGGCCACCAGCATCGCCCCACCCGAAGGGTGCTCGTGCCACCACGCCCACACCCAGAGCCCGATGACGCACGCCATCGTGACGCTCTCGCAGTACATGATCGCCAGGATGCTGGGGTGGCCGGTGGCGGCGATGATCCCGTAGGCGACGAACCCGATGAGCCGCAGCGGCCAGAACACGATGGCGCGGCTCGGGCCGAGGACCTGCACCACGGCCGCCGCCAGCAGATAGGACATGACGACGACGACCATGGTGCTCATGACCGCCCACGTGACCTCGCCGATCGTCGGACGACCGGTGAGGAAGCCGTGGTAGACCGCGCCGATCAGCGCGGTCGCCCCCGCCCAGGCGAACGCGGCGCGCCAGTACTTCGCGCCCTCGACGTCCCGGGGCAACCGGGGCCAGAGGACGAGCGAGACCAGGCCCAGGACGAGGTCGGTCAGCGAGGCCATGGGCTGGAGGAGCACACGTCACGATACGTCCGGCGGCAGGGTCGCACCCGGGGTCACGAGGTGCTGATGAGGCGGGGCGCTCGGCGACCGTGGCCTACGCCGGGTGTGCGGCGGGCTCCGACCCCGGTCGGTCCGCAGAGGCCGCGTCGAGCAGCTCCCGGAGCCGTGGGTCACCTCGGGACGCGGTCCACCGGTCGATGGTGGCCCGCACCAGGACGGCGTCGTCGGTGGTCGTGATCTCGGTGAGGCGCAGTCCCCCGGGGAGGTCGGGCGACGGCGCGGTCCCGGACGGCAGCAAACCCAGCGACGACCACCGCCCGAGCGGGGTCACCACGGCCGTGGGCGTGAACCGGAGGTCGTCCTCGGTGACCTCGGGGCGCAGCACCAGGTCGATGCCCGGGAGCCACGGGGTCCGGAACTCCCCGTCGACGACGTCGACCCGCGGGCTCGGCTCGTCCTCGTCGGCGTACGCGGCGAGCGCGTCCGGCGACATCGTGGCGGTGACCGTGACCCCGGTGGCGGTGACGGTCGGCCCCACCACGAGGGCGTCGCACTCGACGACGAGCTCCTGCGCCTCGAGCTCCGGGGCCACGACGTCCCGGAGCACCACCTGCACGTCGCGGGCGCGCGCGAAGGACCAGCCGGGTCCGTCGGGCCTCCCGTGCATCGACACCACGGTGGCCGCCGTGTCGCGCACGGAGATGCGCCGCCCGGTGAGGCCCCGACCGAGCCGGCGGAGCAGCGCGAACCACATCCGCGTCGGCCTCGGGGCCGGGTCGTCGTGACCGTCCATGAACTCGAGTGTGGGCACGCTGCGCGCACCGGACACGGGGCGATCGGGCGAGCACGACGTGCGGGGGGTCAGCGTGGGTGGGCGGTCGGGCAGCGGGGGTGATCGGCAGGGTGGCGTGAGCCGCGTCTCGCTCCCGGAGCCGGGCTCCTCCACCACACGACGCAGGGTGAGCGTGGGTCGGCCACGCGGGTGCCCGCCGCGGCGGTGACGGCTCAGAGCAGCGGCCAGGACCGTTCGGCCTCGAGGAGGTAGGCCAGCTCGATCAGCGTGCGCTCGTCCCCGACCGGCCCGGCGAGCTGGACACCGATCGGCAGCCCGTCGGCGGTCCGACCTCCCGGCAGCGCGATCGCCGGAGCACCCGCGACGTTCTGCAGCGGCGTGAACCCGACGTAGTTCACGAGCCGGTCCCGCAGCTCCTCGAACGGCACCGCCGGGTGCAGCCGGCCCAGCTCCGGGGTGCGGTGCGCGAGGACCGGCGAGAGCAGGACGTCGTGGTGGACGAACTCGTCGTCGTAGTGCCTCCCGACCTGCTTCAGCCGGCGCAGGAACCCGGGCCGCCGCGGCGCCGTCGTCAGGAAGTGCCGGTGCAGGCCGTGGGTGAGGGGGTCGAGGCGCCGCGGGTCGAACTCCGGGAACCCGAACCGCCCGCCGACCACGATCCCGACCGCGAGCAGGCCCCAGTAGACGAGGAAGTCGTCGACGAACTGCTTCCCGACGTCGAGGGTGTGCGGCTCGACGACGTGACCCTG
>JAVXWR010000174.1:0-4225 GCA_032230725.1 Actinomycetota bacterium | reverse complement strand
CGAGACCGACTGCGAGGTGGGTCTTGCCGGTGCCGGGTGGGCCGAGGAACACGACGTTCTCGCGGGCGGTGATGAAGTCCAGCGTGCCGAGGTGGGCCAGGGTCTCGCGCTTGAGCGAGCGCTGGTGTTCGACGTCGAAGTCCTCGAGGCTCTTGCGGGCGGGGAAGCGGGCGGCGCGAATGCGGCCCTCACCGCCGTGGGCTTCGCGGGCAGCGACCTCGCGTTGCAGGCAGGCGGCGAGGAACTCCTCGTGAGTCCAGCCCTCGGTGCGGGCGCGTTCGGCGAGGCGCTCGACCGCGGCCGCGAGTGAGGGCGCTTTGAGCGTCCGGGTCAGATACGCCAGCTCCGCGGCGACGTTGCGTCCGCTGGTGACGGGCCTGGTCGCCATCACCCGGCCTGCTCGATCGCGTCGTCTGCGTGGTCGTCGACGGTGTCGTCGAGACCGAACATGCGGTCGTAGTCGGACAGGTCGCGCACGGCGACCTCCTCGACCGGCGGGGCGCTGGGTTGCTCGCGATAGGCCTGGCGCAGCCGGGCCGCGGCGTCGGCATGCTCGTCGCTGGTGATGGTCTGGTGCCGCGCCCAGCAGCGGGCGTGGGCGGCGACCCGATGCCCGTCAAGGGTGGCCACGACCTGCTCGAGATCGGCGGTGACGACGATCCGGCGGCCGACCGCGGCGGGGTGCACCGAGTAGTCGTTGCCATCGAGGCGCACGTAGTGATCCCGCGGCAGGCGCAGGCTGGTCGTCCACCCCGAGCTCGGCGCCACCGGCGGCAGGCCGACCATCTGCGCGCGGTCAGTCTTCCAGCGCTCGGCCGGCCGGCACCCCAGCCGGCGGTGGTGGCGCTGGTTGGCCCGGGCGAGCCAGACCCCGAGCTGGGCGTTGAAATCTCCCGGCGAGGTGAAGCGCCGTCCGGGCATGAACGAGGTCTCCAGGTAGCCGTTCGCGCGTTCCACCAGGCCCTTGGCCTCAGGATCCTTCGGGCGGCACTGGATGACCTTGATCCCCAGCGCCCCCCGGAAGCCCTGCATCGCCTCGGTCAACACCGGGCGCCCCGCCCGCCACGACCCGACCGCGGACTCGTTGTCCCACACCAGCGCCCGCGGGACCGCGCCCCAGCCCGAGAGCAGCTTCCACTGCCCCGCGAGCAGGTCCGGGCCCTGGCGCGACGGGATCATCCGCGCGGTGAGCACCCGCGAGTAACCCGAGACCATCACCAGCACCGGCGGCGTCCCCGCCTGCCCGGCACCGAGCGGCACCGGGGTCGGCGGGAACCACAAATCGCACTGCGCGAGCTCCCCGGGCCGGTACTCAGTGCGCGAGGCCGGATCGACCGGCGCATACAGCGGCCGCAGCTCCCGGACCCGGTCCTTGAGCACCGTCAACGACCGCGTCCAGCCGATCCGCTCGGCGATCACCGTTGCCGGCATCGTCGGCCACCCTTCCAGCAGTTCCCGGACATGGGGCTCGACCTCGTCGACGATCGAGCCCTTCACCGGGCGCTGATACTTCGGGGGCTCGTCGGCGGCCAGCGCCCGACGCACCGTGTTCCGCCCCAGGCTCACGCCCGGGCGATCGCCTTGATCGGCATCCCCTCCGCCCGATGCAGCCGACGGATCTCCGCCAAGTCCTCCACCCTCAACACCCCTTTCCATCGGCAAGGGGGTCCAGATTCACCCGTCGCCAGGGGGTCAGGATTCAGGCGTCGTCAGCACCAGGGTCACCCGCGACCACCCGCGCGACGCCCGCCCCGGTGCCGCGCCGCGTCCCACACGACCACCACCCGCGTCCGAACACGTACGCCAGGTGCGCTCAGCACGCCCAGGCGGTCAATCAGCCCTGGCCTTCTCGAGCATGTCGGTCCGGGCTTCTGTAGAGCTCGTACACGCAGGTCCAATGCATGCCGGGACCGTTCAGTCCGAGCTCCTTCCGGGACTCTGGGTGGGTCGGCTTACCCGGTCGGAGGCGGGCTTGCCACACTCGCCGCGTGGCAGGACGGTTCCAGATCGACGTCGAGAGCGGTGACGACGAGGCCTTCGTGGCAGCGCGGGACGAGCTCGTCGACGGGTTCGCGGCCTGGGCGCCGTCGTCGTTGCCCGGCTCGCCCGAGGACGCCGGGGTGGCGCTGGACTGGAAGGCGCACTACGCCGACGGTGATCTGGTCACGTGGTCGATCGCGGACCTCGGCGAGTTCGCCCTGGACTGGTGCCCCCGCAAGCTGTCCCTGCCATCACGCGACTGCCCGGCGTTCCTCGCGACCGTCGGTCAGTTCTTCGTCTACCTCGCGTCCCGCGGGCTGCTCGGCGTGGGCGGGGCCGGCCCGGAGCAGTTGAGCAGCTGGTGCGCACGCCACATCGACCGGTTCGCGGCCGAGATGTCCGACCCGGCGAACTTCGGCATGGCCAAGGGTCTCTTCGCCGGGGTCGATGGGCTCGACAACCCGCCCGAGAGCCCCGACGAGATCGAGGCCATGATCCAGCGGGTCCAGGGCCTCGACCCGGAGGCCTTCGACGACATCGTCCGCGGCAGCCTCGCTCCTGGGCCGCTCGACCTGCCGCCGGTCGCGCGGCCCGAGCCCGAGGACGTCGAGACCGCGGCCGCCGAGGCCCCGATCCTGGCTCAGATGGCGACGTTGCACGCCTCCTGCGCCGACCCCGGCCTCGCGCTGACCCAGAAGGGCAACCTGCGCCTGGCCGATGCTCGGGTCCTCGTCGGTGAGCTCGGTACCGGCGAGGACTACGCGACCGAGATCCGCTCGGCCCAGGAGCTCCCCGAGCTGGACTGGTTGATGCGGGTCGCGCTGCGGGCACGGGTGGTGCGGCGTCGCAAGGGTCGGCTCCTCGCGATCGAGACCTGGACGAAGACCGACGTCCGGGAGGCGTTTGACCGGGTGGCCGACGCGGCCGCCGTCGAGGGCCTTCTCCGCCCGGCCTGGGAGCCAGCGTCGGGGGAGGTGGCCCACAACCTCGATGAGGAGACCGTCCAGCTGCTACTGGTGGTGGCTTCGGGCGCCGGGCGCGAGATCGACGTCGAGGGGGTGGCGGCGGAGATCTCCGAAGAGTCCTACGACCCGGGCTCCTGGGTGTACGACCATCACCTCGAGCTGGTGCGGCAGTGCCTCGACCGGTTCGAACGGCTCGGGTTGATCCAGCAGGACGGCGTTTCCACCGAACGCAGCGGGCTCAGTGGCACGCGGCATGTCGGAGGGCGGCTGCGGCCCACGGCAGCCGGCGTCGCCACCGCGCTGCGTTGGCTCGACACCGTCGGGCTGCGGTTCCCCGAGCTGCCCGATCCCGCGTCGGCGACGGCGGGGGAACTGGTCGACCTCGCCGGGTCGGTCGGGCCGGAGACCTGGCAGGAGATGTTCGCCGTGTGGTTCTCCGGGCACGACGACGCGGTCGGCGCCCTGATCGGAGCACTGCGAGACGAGGGCCGGGCCCCGGTCGACGTCCTGTCCGTGCTCTCGGTGCTGACCACGGCGGCGGGAGCTGCGGCACCCGACGTCGTGCGAGGGCTTCTTGGCGGCCGGTGGGACGGGATCGCGGCGACCTGGCTGGCTGACCAAGGCGACCCCGGGCCGCTCGAGGAGAAGCCGACCCGAGCCCTCGTCGCGACCGTGGAGCTGCTTGCCGTCGAGCTCGACGGCGATGGCGCGGAGGCGATGGTGGCCGCGCTGCCTTCCGACTCGATCGGACCGGCCCTGGACGAGATGTGGCGCGCCGAGCACCCCCGCGTCGGGGACGTGCTCGAGGTGGCGGGCCGCCACCACCCGGACAAGACGATCGCCAAGTCGGCCCGTCGCTCGCTGGCGAAGTGGCGCAGCCGGTCAGGCGCCGCCCGGTGAAGGGCCGCACGTAGCGTCCCGCGAGAGGGCCGACCACCATGCCGGATGCGACTGCACAGAGCGGACCTGCGGCGGCCCTGTGCGATAACGGCCGTCAGGTCTGCGAACCGTCGAGGTCCGAGCCGAGTCCGGGGTGCCCGGCACTCCACGCGGGCGGCGCAGCGAGTCGCTGAGCAGAACCCGCCGCAGGTAGGCATCCACCGACAGGCCATCGTCGGCGGCCGCGCCCTCGATCGCGAGACGAATGTCGTGCCTGACCTCCAAGAAGATGGACCCACGCGACGGGCCCGGGCCACGAGGAAGTCCCGCCAGCCCGTCGGCGGGCGACGACCGCCAGCTCCCGCGATGCCGTGGGTGGTCCCGGCCCATCCGGCGCGGCG
>JAVXWR010000169.1:0-5505 GCA_032230725.1 Actinomycetota bacterium | reverse complement strand
CCCGGCCCGCGGTGGCGCTGGCTCGCCGGACTCGTCCTCGTCGTCGCGCCGCTGTTCGTCCTGGAGAACGGCACCGATCCCGGCGGGGCCGACCCGGGCGGGCGCCTGCACGGGTGGCTGGTCCTCGACCCCGCCGTGTGGGACGTCCTCGCCGCGGTGGCCGAGTGGGGCTTCGTGTTGGTGCTCGCCGGGGTCCTGGTGTCGCTGGTCGCGCGCTACCGCCGGGGGGACGAGGGCACCCGGCGCCAGCTGCTGTGGCTGGTGCTGGCCACCCTCGTCGTCGCCGTCGACATGGTGCTCTGGGGACCGACGGCCGTCGGGCTGCCGGTGCTCAACCTGCTGGTGATCGCCCTCATCCCGGTCGCGATCACGGTCGCCGTCCTCCGTCACCAACTGCTCGACATCCGGCTCGTGGTCTCCCGGGCCGTGCTCTACGTGCTGCTCAGCGCGGGCGTGCTGGGCGTCTGGCTCGGGCTGGTGACGCTGGTCGAGCTGGTGCTGCGCCGTCAGGCCGGGTCCGGGACGTCCGCGGTGGTGACCGTGGTGGTCGTGCTGGTGGCCATCCCGGTGCGCACCCGGCTGCAACGGCTCGTCGACCGGGCCTTCTACGGCGATCGCGGCGACCCGGTGCGCGCGGTGTCGCGGCTGGGCGAGCAGCTGGCGGTGGGGGAGGAGCGCGACGTGCTCGCCGCGATCGGCGAGGCGCTGCGGCTACCGGCGGTGGCGGTGGCGGCGCCCGGCCGCCCGGACGTGGCCTGGAGCCGGGGGTCCGGGGACGCCGAGGCCCACGACGCGGCCCTCGAGCGCGTGCCGCTGCGCTACGGCGGCGCGGACGTCGGCGAGCTCGTCGTCGGCGTGCGGCGGGGCCAGCGCGCGCTGGACCGTCCGGACCGCGCCGCCCTGGAACTGCTCGCCGCCCCGCTGGCCGCGGCGGTCCACGCCCGCGCGCTGGCGGACGACGTCGCCACGTCGCGCACGGCGATCGTCGCCGCCCGGGAGGAGGAACGGCGCCGGCTGCGCCGTGATCTGCACGACGGGCTGGGCCCGGTCCTGACCGGCATCGGCTACCGCGCCGACGCCGCCCGCAACCTCGTGCCCACCGACCCGGACCGGGCCACCGACCTGCTGGCCGCGCTGCGCGGGGACGTGGCCGAGGCCATCGAGGACGTGCGGCGGCTGGTGCGGGCGCTGCGACCGCCCTCGCGCGACGAGCTCGGCCTGCGCGGCGCGCTGCTGCGGCACTTCGAGGCCGCCTCCACCGCGGGGGTGGTCGTGCTCGAGCACCCCGGGATGCTGCCGTCCCTGCCGGCGGCCGTGGAGGCCGCCGCCTACCGCATCGCCACCGAGGGGGTCGTCAACGCGGTCCGCCACGCGCGACCCGCGCACGTCGTCGTCGGCCTCGCGGTCGCGGACCGGGGGCTGGAGGTCACGGTGGCCGACGACGGTGCCGGTGGGGAGGCCTGGGTGCCCGGGGTCGGGCTCACCGCGATGCGGGAACGCGCCGACGAGGTGGGCGGGCGGCTCGAGGCGGGTCCCCGCCCCGAGGGCGGGCGGGTGCGGGCGTGGTTGCCGCTGCCGGCCGGGACGACGGCGCCTCACGACGTGTCCGTGCCGGTCGCGGAGCCCGCCCGGTGAACGACCCGGTGCGGGTGGTCCTCGCCGACGACCACCCCGTCGTGCGGGACGGTCTCGCGGCCCTGCTCTCCTCGGTGCCCGGCATCGACGTCGTCGGGACCGCGGCTCCCGGGCGGCAGGCGGTGCGCGTCGTGGTGACCCGCGCGCCCGACGTCCTCGTGCTCGACCTCCAGATGCCGGAGCTCGACGGCGTCGGGGTGGCCCGCGAGCTGGCGCGCGCCGCGCCCGACGTCGCGGTGCTGGTCCTCACGATGTTCGACGACGACGACTCGGTCTTCGCCGCCCTGCGCGCGGGCGCGGCGGGCTACGTGCTCAAGGGGGCCGCCCAGGACGAGATCGTGCGGGCCATCCGCGCCGTCGCCGCGGGCGAGGCGATCTTCGGCCCGGGCATCGCCCGCCGGGTGCTCACCCAGCTCGGCGGCCGCGCGGCGACCCCCGAGCCGTTCCCCGAGCTCACCACCCGCGAGCGCGAGGTCCTCGAGCTCCTCGCCGCCGGGCTGACCACGGCCGCCATCGGGTCCCGGCTCGGGCTGGCGCCCAAGACGGTGACCAACCACGCGTCGGCGGTGTTCGCGAAGCTGCACGTCGAGGGGCGGGCCCAGGCCGTCGAGCGGGCTCGGCGCGCCGGCCTGGGCTGATCCGTCACGGCAGCAGCGGGCGCATGAACGTCCGGTCGTGGCGCAGGACGCAGCCGCTCTCGTCCCGGATGAGGTCGGCCTCGACGAACTCCGGGTCCTGCCCGAAGCGGGATCGGTAGGTCTCGTAGTCGGCCAGGCTCGGGAAGCTGAACAGGGCGAGCGCCGCGTCGCTGGCGCCCTCGGCCGGGAGGAAGTAGCCGTGGTGGGTCCCGCCGTGCTTGGCGACGAGGTCAATCCAGCGTCCGGCGAATCTCTCGAACGCCTCGATCTTCGCCGGGTCGATGACGTAGTGGACGACGCAGGTGATCACGCGACGAGTATCGGGCGAGGGCGACGCGACGACCGGTCACCCGCCGCCGCCGCGATAGTCCTATATCAGTATCGTCTGATACGGTTCTAAAACTCGAACGGAGGAGAACCGCCATGGGCAAGATCGTGCTGTACATGTGGACGTCGCTCGACGGGTTCATCGCCGGCCCGGAGGACGGGCCGGGTCAGGGCCTCGGGATCGAGGGCGAGCGCCTGCACGACTTCCTGACCGTCGACGACGGCGACCCCGCCTCGTCGCGCGCCGACGACGACGTCGGGGCCGCGGTCATGGCCGAGGCGATGCGGACGGGCGCGGTGCTGACCGGACGGAAGACCTTCGAGTACGCCGGACGGTGGAACGGCAATCACCACGACGGCGTCCCGATCGTCGTCCTGACCCGCTCCGCCCCCGCGGAGCCGCCGCCGGGGCACGCCCGCTACGTCACCGACGTCGCCGGGGCCGCGGCACAGGCCAGGGCGGCCGCGGGCGACCGGGACGTGCTGCTCCACGGGGCCTCGGCGGCGCAGGCGTTGCTGCGGGCCGGGGAGATCGACGAGATGGCGCTGCAGATCGTGCCGGTGCTGCTCGGGCAGGGCCGCCGGCTCTTCGACGACCTGCCGCCCGAGCTCGTCGAGCTCGAGCTGCTGCGCGCCCTCGACGGCCCCGCCATGGTGCACCTGCGCTACCGCGTGCTGGGCGGGGGTGAGCGGTGATGGCCGTCCGTCTGGACATGACGATGTCGCTCGACGGCTTCGTCGCGGGGCCCGACGACGGCCCCGACGAGCCGATGGGACGTGGCGGGTTCCGCCTGTTCGACTGGCTCGACCATCGCCTCGACCCGGGGCCGAGCGGAGAGGTGTACGCGGAGACGATGGCCAGCCGTGCCGTGGTGTCCGGTCGCCGCACCTACGAGCACGCGGGCCGCTGGGGCGGCGACCACCACGACGGCGTCCCGATCGTGGTCCTCACCCACGAGGTCCCCGACGAGCCGCCACCCGGGAGCGTCGTCTACGCCACCGACGCGGCCGAGGCCGCCTCTCGCGCCCGCACGGCGGCCGGGGACGGCGACGTGGTGGTGATGGGGGCGGGCGCCGCGCAGGCCCTGCTGCGCGCCGGGGAGCTCGACGAGATGGAGCTGCACGTCGTGCCGGTCCTGCTCGGCCGGGGCCGGCGCCTGTTCGACGGTCTCCCCGCCGGTCACGTCGAGCTCGACCTGGTGCGCCGGCTGGAGACCTCGGGCACCGAGGAGCTGCGTCACCGGGTCACGCATCTGCGCTACCGCGTGATCACGCCATCGCCTCGGTGATCTTCGAACCGCAGCGCTCGTGGGCAATGGGGCCGAGTGCCCGGCGATTGGGTCCGTCCGATCACGCCCGTTGCCCTGAGCGCCCTTCCGGACTCCCCGGCGCTCCGGGATGCTGCGGTGGGTGAACCCCGCGACCGGCCCCGTGTCCGGTGGGCTCGTCGGACGCGGGCGCGAGCTCGCCCGGCTCGTGTCGTGGCTCGACCGGGCCCGGGCCGGGGTCGGTCGCCTGGTCCTGTGCGCGGGGGAGCCCGGCATCGGCAAGACCCGCCTCGCCGAGGAGCTCGCCGACCGGGCGCGCGCCGACGGCGTTCCCGTCGCGTGGGGCGCCTGCCCCGAGGCCGAGGACGCGCCCGCCCTGTGGCCCTGGCGACAGGTCCTGAGCGGGCTCGGCGTCGACCTCTCCGCCGTTCTCGCCGGCGCCGCCGGGTCGGTCGAGGACCGGTACCGGGCCGCCGACGCGGTGGGCTCGGCCCTGCGGGAGGCGGCGCGGGCGAACGGTCTGCTCGTCGTCGTCGACGACGTCCACCGGGCCGACCCGGCGTCGTCGGCGGTGCTGCGCCACGTCGCCGTCGCGGCACCGTCGACCGGAGTGCTCGTCCTGGCCGCCCACCGCGACCGCGAGACCGGGCGCGCGCCTGCCGACCTCCTGCCCGAGCTCGCGGGCGCCCCCGGCGCGGAGCGGCTCGACCTCCGGCCGTTCGGGCTGGCCGAGGTCGCGGACCAGCTGGCGACGGTGGCGCCGGGGTCCGACGCGGCGCTCGCCCCCGACGTCCTACGGGTCACCGGCGGCAATCCGTTGTTCGTCCGGGAGGTCGCCCGGGCGATCGAGGACGGCAGGTGGCGCCCCGACCGGCCGCCGCGCTCCGTGCTCGACGCGGTCGCCGGTCGCCTCGCCCGGCTGCGCCCCGAGGCGCGGGATCTCCTCCGCACCGCCGCCGTACTGGGCCGCGACGTCTCGGTCCCCGTCCTCGCCGGTGCGTCCGGTCTGCCGGCCACGGCGTGTGGGGTGCTGCTCGACGAGCTCGCCGGCCACGGCCTGGTCGACCCGGTCGGCCCCGGCTCGTACCGCTTCGGGCACGTGCTGGTCCGCGACGCGGTCGAGGCCGCCATGCCCACCCAGGAGCGGGTGGACCGGCACCGTGCGGCCGCCCGGGCGCTCGAGGACCACGGTGACGACGTCGGCGAGTACATCGCCGACATCGCCCGGCACTGGCGCGAGCTCGCGCCGTTCGGGGAGCGCGACCGGGCCCGACGGTGGACGCAGCGTGCCGGTGACGACGCGGTCGTCCGGCTCGCGCCCGCGGAGGGCGCCCGCCTCTACGGGCTGGCCCTCGACCTGGGCGCGACCGGGACTCAGCGGTGCCGGTTGCTCGTGGCCCGCGGCGAGGCGGCGTCCGCCGCGGGCGACCTCGCGACGGCGCGGGAGGCCGCGGTGGCGGCGAGCCGGTGGGCGCTCGACGCGCGCCGTGCGGACCTGGCGGGCGAGGCGGCCCTCGTGCTCGAGGCGGTGCCCGACCCCGCGATCAACGCCGTCGCCCGGCGTCTCGTGGAGGACGCCCTGGCCCTCGTCGCCGAGGGGCAGGAGGCGATGGCGGCCCGGCTGCTCGCCCGCCGCA
>JAVXWR010000148.1:0-3244 GCA_032230725.1 Actinomycetota bacterium | reverse complement strand
GCTTCTTCGGCGGCACCGACCCGCAGGCGTACTTCCGGCTGCTGCACCAGGTCCGCAACCCGCGCGTGGGCGACCGCATCGACACCGATCTCCCGCGCACGCTGCGCGAGGCGCTGCCGCCGGTCCCCGAGGACGCGGTATCCGACGCCGCCCAGCCGCTCGAGGACCTCGAGGACCACCGCCGCAACGTCACCGACCTCACGACGACGGCCGAGGCGCTCGACTCCGTGGTCGAGGTCTACGCCGACTACGCCCGGCGGGTGCTCATGACGGCGGTCGAGGGCGCGGCGTCCGCGGTGGACGCGGCGCGGACGGCCGCGCGGCGGGTGGAGCGTGACCGGGCGGGGGCCGAGCGCGCGGTGACGGCCCGGGAGGCGGCGACGCGTGCGGTGGGGGAGCTCACCGACGATCACGCGCGGGCCACCGCCGAGCGTCAGGGCCTGACGAGCCTGCCCGAGTACTCCGCGCACGCCGACCTCGTCCGTCGCCACGACGAGCTGGGCCGCGCCGACGAGACCGCCGCGACCCTCGACGCCGTCCGGGAGCGGGCGCACGCCCGTACGACGTCGGCCGCCGACGCGGTGGGTGCCGCCCGCGGTCAGCTCGAGTCCGACCTGGCGGGCATCGCGGGGCACCTGGGCGCCGTCGCGACGGCGACGCGGACGGCCTCCGCCGCGTCGGCCCTGGCGTCCCTGCCCGACCCGCCCGCCCTGGTCACCGAGCCCCGCCACGACGAGGCCGGTGGCACGACGGTCGACGTCCCCGAGGTGCTCGACCCGGCCGATCCCGGGGCAGGCGACCCCACCGCCGACCTCCCGGCCGCCCTGGTCGGTGTGGCCGACGCGCTGCGCTCGCACCGGACCCGCGTCCGGGACCTGCGGGAACGCGCCGTTGCGGCCGACCGCGAGGCCGCCGCCGCCGACCACGCCGAGACCGAGGCCGGTGAGGCCCGGGAGCGCGCCGAGGAGGCCGACGAGCAGGCCGACGTCGCCCGGCGTGCCGCGCGCGTCGCGGCCGACGAGCACGCCGGCGCCGTCGATTCCTGGCGCGAGCGCTTCGCGGCGCATCTCGCCGCCGTGCCCGCGTCCGAGCCGGGCGGGGCCGCCGGGTGGTTGCCCGTCCCGGCGGGCGAGACCGACGACGACCCCGGCGACGACCTGCGTCGCCGGGCGGAGGCCCTGGTCGGCGCCGCCCGACGGGTGTCGGACGACGCCGCCGGAGCCCTCGCCGCCGCCCGGAGCCGGGCGTCGGCCCGGGTCGAGGAGGTCGCGCGCGAGGTCGAGGCGCTGCGGGCCGAGCACGCGCGGGTCGACGGGGCGGGCGAGCTGCCGCTGCCGCGCGCGTCCTGGCGCACCGACGCCGGCACCGACGACGCCGTGCTGTTCGCCTCCGTCGTCGACTTCGCCGAGGACCTCGACGATGCCTCCCGGGCCGGGCTCGAGGCCGCGCTCGAGGCCTCCGGTCTCCTCGCGGCCCGGGTGTGCGCCGACGGGGCGCTGCGGGGCGAGGGCGGCGAGCTGCTCGTGACCCCGAGGCCGGGCGGCGACGGTGGTGCGTCGCGCTGGCTGGTCCCGGTGGACACCGGCTCGGTGCCCGCACCGACCGTCGCCGGGGTGCTGGCCGCGATCGGTGACGCGCCGGGCGACGGCCTGTGGGTGCGCGACGACGGGTCCTTCGGCGCCGGGCCGCTGCGGGGTCGGCACCGCAAGCCGGCCGCCGAGCACGTCGGCGCGGGCGCCCGGGCGAAGGCGCGGCAGCGGCGGCTGGCGGAGCTGGCCGCGCTGGTGGCGGACGCCGAGGTGCGGCTGGCCACGGCACGGGCGGCGGCGGTGGCGCTCGACGAGCACGCCGAGGGTCTGCGGCTCCTCGTCCGGGAGCTGCCCCCGACGCGGGCCGTGGACGACGCCGTCTCCGCGGCGACGGGGGCGGTGCGCTACGCCGAGCAGGCGCAGGACCGGTCGGCCGAGCGGGCCGCGGCGGCCGGGCAGACCCGCCGTCGGGCCGACGAGGCCGTGGCCCGCCTGCAGCAGGAGGCCTCCGACGCGGGGCTGCCGACCGATCCGGTACGGCTCGAGGAGCTGCTCGAGGCGGTCGGCGACGCCGAGCGGGCGCTGGCCTCGGCCGAGTCGGCCACCGAGCGGGCGCGGCGCAGTGTGCGGTCGTGGCACGAGGCCGTCGCGGGCTGGGAGCGGGAGGTCGCCGAGCTGGGGTCGGCGGTCACCGACCACCGCGCGGCCGCCGGGCACGCGGCGTCGGTGCGCACCGAGCTGGAGACCGTCGAGGCGTCGCTGGGGGAGGAGCCGGCCAAGGTCGCGGCGCGGGTGGGGGAGCTCGACGAGCACCTGCGCGAGGTCGCGGGCCGGCTCGAGACCGCGCGCGGGGAGCAGATGACCGCCGCCGTGGCCGTCCGCGAGGCCGAGCTCCGGGTGGAATCGTCCCGGGAGACGCTCGGCGAGCGGGAGAAGGCCGCGACGGCCGGGCGGGCGCGGCTGGTGGAGGCGGCGGAGGTGCCCGGGCTGCTCGCCGCCGCGGAGCGGGGTGGCGCTCCGGAGGGTGCCCCGGACGAGGAGGTCGCCGGCCCGGAGCCGGTCCCCGCCACCCCGGACACCGTCGACGGGGCGCAGGAGCTGGTCGAGGTCCTCCGCGAGAGGGTCCCCGCTCCCCGGGTGCAGGTCACCGAGGACGCCCTGGAGAAGGCGCTGCGCGCCACGCGCGACCGGTTGGCCTCGGGCTGGGACATCGAGTCGCGCCGCGGCGCCGACGGGACCCCGCTCGCCGTCCACGTCACCGGGCCCACCCGCGCCGTGCTCGCACGGATGGTGCACCGGGTGGCGGTCCAGCGGCGTCGTGCGACGAGCCTGCTCTCCGCGCAGCAGGACCAGGCGCTGCGCAACCTGCTGCACGGGCGGATCGCCCGCGAGGTGGCCGACGCGCTGTTCGCGGCGCGCGAGCTGGTCGGGCGGATGAACCGGATCCTGAAGGGCGTCACCTCCAGCCAGGGCATCGGTGTCCGGCTCGAGTGGCGGCCCCGCTCCGATCTCGACGCGGACACCGCCACCGCTCTCGAGCTGCTCGGCAAGCACCCCGACCTGCGCACCCCCGAGGAGGACGACCAGGTCCGGGAAGCGGTCAAGGGCCTCGTCGAGCAGGCCCGGACGCAGGACCCGGAAGCGTCGTACCGCACCGTCATCGGCGACGTCCTGGACTACCGGACCTGGCACGAGATGCGGATCTACCTGCGCCG
>JAVXWR010000906.1:0-4254 GCA_032230725.1 Actinomycetota bacterium | reverse complement strand
CCACCTCCCCGCGTTACGTTCATGTTTCGATTGTTTCTGATCAGCACTGAGCTCTCGACCGCCTATCCCCGAAGGCGCGCTCGACATCATTGCTGGCGCCATTCCCCCGAGGAGTACTCTGTGGCGTCATCGACCGAAGGCTCGCCCTTCGACGCGTTCACCCGCAGGCAAGCCATGGTCGCCCACGCGATGAGCCGCCGAAGCGTGCTGAGGCTCGGGCTGGCCGGCCTCGGTAGCGTGGGCGCGGCGTCACTGCTGGCCGCGTGCGGCGGCGGCGCGAGCTCGTCCGGCGCGAGCGGCGCCACGGGCCCGCCCAAGCCCGGCGGCAGCGTGACGATCGTCCGCTCCCAGGACTCGGTCGACTTCGACAAGACGATGGTCTTCAGCAACGCGTCGATCTGGGTCTACAACCAGATCTTCGAGGGGCTGACGATCGGCAGCCAGGACGGCCAGAACGTCGAGCCATGGCTGGCCGAGAGCTGGACCCAGTCCGCCGACCAGCTGACCTGGACGTTCAAGCTCAAGCAGGGTGTCAGCTTCAGCAACGGCACGCCGATGACCTCGGCTGACGTGAAGTTCTCCATCGACGAAGCCAGCAGTACCACGGGCGGGTGGGAGTTCATCAACTCCGCCATCGACACCGTCACCACGCCGGACCCGGCCACTGTCGTGATCACGACGAAATACCCCTGGGCGCCGCTGCTGGCCGACCTGGCGTGCCCGAGCAACGGGATCATCCCGAACAACTACGGCGGCAAGGCGAAGAAGGACTTCTACACGGCACCGGTCGGCACCGGCCCGTTCGCCTGGGACACCTGGGAGAAGGGCAACAGCCTCATCCTGAAGAAGAACCCCAGCTACTGGCGCCCGGGCCTGCCGTACCTGGACTCGGTGACGTGGCAGGTCATACCCGACGACAACACGCGCAACGTGATGATCCAGGGCGGCACCGCCCAGATCAATGAGAACCCGCCGTTCTCGACGGTCGATCAGCTCAAAGGCGTGCCGGACGTGACGGTGACGCTGTTCCCGTCGACCCGCACCGACTACATTCTGATGAACCAACAGCGCACCCCGTACAACGACGTGCACGTGCGGCGCGCGATCTCCTATGCCATCGACCGTGAATCCCTGGTCAAGGCGGTGCTTTTCGGCAACGGAACGCCGGGTAACTCATTGTTCATGCCGACCGTGCCCTACTACGACAAGAACACGCCGGGGCAGACGTTCGACATGGCCAAGGCCAAGGCGGAAATGGCGATGTCCTCGGTGCCGACCGGCTTCACCACCACCTACCTCGCCTCCTCCGGCGACTCGACGGACGCGGCGATCGCCCAGGTCCTGCAGGCATCGTTGCAGCAGCTGGGGATCACGATGAACATCACCAACAGCGACCCGAGCGCGGTGCACGACCTGCAAACCTCGCTGGACTACGAGATCAGCCACTCGTACTGGACGATGGACATCGCCGACCCGGACGAGCTGGTGCAGTTCGCGGTGCTGCCCAGCGGCGGCGGCAGCTCCTTCCGGACCAGCTACAACAGCAGCCAGGCGCAGGAATTGGCGGCCCAGGCCCAGAAGACCTTCGACCCGGCGCAGCGGCAGCAGATCTACAGCCAGCTGCAGGCGCTGCTGGCCGAGGACGCCTTCCTGCCGACGCTGTTCTACCAGCCGTTTCCCTACGCGATGCGCTCGAACGTACAGGGCTTCTCCGTCAAACCAACCGGCCTGTACGACATGGCCACGGTCTCCCTGGCCTAGGCGACGGCGCCCCCTGTGAACCAGGTCCTCTACATCCTCCGGCGGCTGGTCACGCTCATCCCGGTGCTGCTCGGGATCAGCGTGCTGGTCTTCTTCCTGATCCAGCTCGTCCCCGGCGACCCCGCGGTGACGCTGCTGGGCTCGCACGTCACCGACGCCGGAGTGGCGGCGCTGCACCAGCAGCTCGGCCTGGACCAACCCCTGTGGCGGCAGTACGTCACCTTCCTGGGCCGCTTGCTGCACGGCAACCTCGGGGAGTCCTACCAGTACAAGTCGAGTGTCTCGGCGCTCGTGCTGCAGAACGTGGTGCCGACGGTCTGGTTGATCGTGACGGGAGCGCTTTTCGCCGTGCTGATCAGCGTGCCGCTCGCGGTCTGGGCGGCGAGCAGGCGAGGCGGTGCGGCCGACAACGCGATCCGGTCCATCCCGCTGGTCGGGCTGGGCATGCCCGCGTTCTGGCTGGGGATCATGCTGGTACTGCTGCTGTCGCTCACCGCGGGGCTCTTCCCGCCGTCGGGCTTCGGCACCGGCTTCGCCGGGCACGTCCATTCGATCATCCTGCCGGCCCTCACGGTGGCACTGGCGCTGGTGCCGATCCTGGTCCGCAGCCTGCGGGCCGGCCTGCTCGACGTGCTGCAGAGCGACTACATCACCACCGCCCATTCCAAAGGACTCGGCACGCCGCGGGTCGTGCTGGGGCACGCCCTGCGCAACGCAGCGGTGTCCTCGATCACCGTGCTCGGCGTCAACATCGCCTACCTCATCGGCTCGACGATCGTCGTCGAACGGGTCTTCGCACTGAACGGCATCGGTTATCTCATGCTCACCGCGATCCTCAACCGGGACTTCCCGATCGTGCAGGGAGTGACCTTGGTCTTCGCCGTCATGGTGGTGACCGTCAACCTCCTCACCGACCTCGCGCATGCCGCACTCGACCCGCGGGTCAGGCTGGCGTGACCGCGATCGCCTTCCCCGGGCGCACCACCGACGCCGCTACGCCGCGGCGACGGCGGGGCGCGGTGAACCTCACGCTCATCGCCGGCCTCACCCTGTTCGGGCTCATCGCGCTGGCGGCGATCTGCGCGCCCCTGCTGACGAGCGCGGACCCGATCGCCCAGGACCTCCTCCAGGCCCGGCTGCCACCGGGGTCACCCGGGCACCTGCTGGGCACCGACCAGCTCGGCCGCGACGTGCTGTCCCGGCTGCTCTACGGCGGCCGGACCGACCTGCAGGTCGGTGTCCTGGCCGTGGTCACCCCGTTCGTCGCGGGCACCGTGCTGGGTCTGCTCACCGGCTGGATCGGCGGCTGGTTCGATCTCGTGGTGATGCGGGTGGTCGACGTCGTGGTCGCCTTCCCGTTCTTTGTACTGGTCATCGCGCTGGTGTTCGCGCTCGGGGCGGGCACGGGCAGCATCTACGTGGCGATCTCCATGGTCGGCTGGGTGGCGTACTGCCGGATCGTGCGGGGCGAGGTGCTGCGCGCCAAGGAGCAGGAGTACGCGCTGGCGGCGCGGGCCAGCGGCCTGCCGACCTGGCGGATCCTGTTCCGGCATCTCCTGCCGAACGTGGTGGTGCAGGCCGTGGTCTTCTCGATGAGCGACATCGTGCTCACGATCCTGGCCATCGTGACGTTGAGCTACCTCGGCCTCGGGGTGCCGCCGCCGACGCCGGACTGGGGCTCCATGATCCAGGACGGTCAGCCGTTCCTGCTCACCCAGTGGTACATCGCCACGATCCCCGGCCTCGCGGTGGTCCTCGTCGGCTTCGCCCTCGCGCTGGTCGCCGACGGGCTCGTCGAACGGTTCGGTCAGCGATGATCGGCGTGCGCAGGGAGCCGCAGCGGCTGGCGGCCCCGGTGGGGGACGGGGTGAATACGCTGCTCGAGGTCCACGACCTGGAGGTGGAGATCCCCCTTCCGCACGGGCGGCTGCGCGCCGTGCGCGGGGTGTCGTTGCAGGTCGGTGCCGGCGAGGCGATCGGGGTGGTGGGTGAGTCCGGGTCGGGCAAGAGCCTCACCCTTCGTGCTCTGCTCGGCCTGCTGCCGCACCCGGCACGCATCACCGGCGGGTCGATCCTGCTCGACGGCGTCGACGTCACGGGCCTGCCCACGCGGCGGAGACAGCAGGTGCTGACCGAGGCGATGAGCATGGTCTTCCAGGACTCGCTCACGGCGTTGAACCCGGTGATGCGGGTGGGCGACCAGATCGCCGAGGTGCCACGGCGCCGGTTCGGGATGTCACGCTCCGAGGCACACAGCCGGGCTGTCGACCTGATGGACCGTGTCGGGATACCTGACCCGGAGAAGCGGTTCCGGGCGTACCCGCACGAGCTGTCGGGTGGTATGCGGCAGCGCATCTGCATCGCCATCGCGCTCTCGACGGCGCCGCGGCTGATCCTCGCCGACGAGCCGACCACGGCGCTGGACGTGACGATCCAGGCGCAGGTGCTCGACCTCATCGACACCCTGCGCCGGGACGAGCAGCTGGGCCTGGT
>JAVXWR010000124.1:0-2833 GCA_032230725.1 Actinomycetota bacterium | reverse complement strand
GGGCGGCCTGCGTCGCGCGGGTGCCGCCGGGGGTGCCTGCCTCGCAGGAGTCGATACCCAGGACCCGCACCTCGACTCCGCCGGTGATCACGAAGGTGTCGCCGTCGATCACCCGGGTGACCGTCGTCGTCGAGCCATCAGAGGCGGCCGACGCGTCGTCCGTCACCGCGTCCGCCGCGGTGGGCGACGTGGCCGCGGTGGTCGGCGCGGACACCGCCCGCGGAACCTCCGTCGGGACGCACCCGCCCAGGAGCAGGGCCCCGACGACGGCCGTGGCCGCCAGGAGCAGAGCACGGACGGTGCGCGTACGCGCGATCATGCTCAGTTCCCCCCGGACTGGTCCGGGAGCTTCATCGCGCCCCGGGCGTCCGGGCTATCGCGCTACGCAGGACGGACGTTAGCGCCCTGCTAACCCGTGCGAGGAGCACACCAGGCAGGTCCGATGGCCCTCGGAGATGCCCGGTGTGCCCCTGGAGGGCACCTCAGGTGGTCGGCGACTTCCGGGTCGTCGTCTTCTTGGCCGGCGCCTTCTTGGTGGTGCTCGACTTCTTGGTGGTGCTCGACTTCGCAGTGCTCGACTTCGAGGCCGACGACCGCGCCGGCGCCTTCTTCGGCGCCGGACCCTTCGCCCGCTTCTCCGCGAGCAGCTCGGCGGCGCGCTCGTCGGTGAGGGTCTCGACGTCGTCACCCTTGCGCAGCGAGGCGTTGTAGCCGGTGCCGTCGGTGACGTAGGGGCCGAACCGGCCGTCCTTGACGACCATGGGCTCTCCGGAGACCGGGTCCTTGCCGAGCTCCTTCAGCGGCGGCTTCGCGGCGGCCCGCCCGCGCTGCTTCGGCTGGGCGAAGATCTTCTGGGCCTCCTCGAGGGTCACCGTGAAGAGCTTGTCCTCGCTGTCGAGCGAGCGGGAATCCTTGTCCTTCTTGATGTAGGGCCCGTACCGGCCGTTCTGTGCGGTGATCTCGACGCCCGTCTCCGGATCGGTACCGACGACGCGGGGCAGCGACAGCAGCTTCATCGCGTCGTCGATCGTGATCTCCGACAGCGTCATCGAGGCGAACAGCGAGCCGGTGCGCGGCTTCTCCTTCGCGCCCTCGGGCAGCACCTCGGTGACGTACGGACCGAAGCGACCCTCCTTCGCGAGGATCTCGTGGCCCGTCTCCGGGTCGGTGCCCAGCGAGCGCCCCTCCTGCGGGGTGGAGAACAGCTCCTCGGCGAGCGCGAGGTCGAGCTCGTCGGGCGGGAGGTCGTCGGGCAGGTTCGCCCGCTGGCTGCGCTCCTCGCCGTCCTCGGTGATCATCCGCTCGAGGTAGGGCCCGTAGCGTCCGACGCGGACGACGACGTCGCGCCCCTGGTCGTCGGCGAACATCCGCAGCGAGTTGACCTCGCGGGCGTCGATGCCCTCGAGATTGTCCCCCACGAGCTTCTTCAGCCCGCCGAGGTGCGTCATCGACGCCTCGACGCCGCTGCCGGTGGGCACCGCACCGTTCTCGCCGTTCCCGCCGCCGAAGTAGAAGTGCGAGAGCCAGGTCTGGCGCTGCGCGTTGCCGGACGCGATCGCGTCGAGCTCGTCCTCGAGCGTGGCGGTGAAGTCGTAGTCGACCAGCCGCTCGAAGTGCCTCTCCATCAGCCCGACGACCGCGAACGCGATCCAGCTCGGGACGAGCGCCGCGCCCTTCTTCCAGACGTATCCGCGCTCCTGGATGGTGTTGATGATCGAGGCGTAGGTCGACGGACGGCCGATGCCCCGCTCCTCGAGCGTCTTCACCAGGCTCGCCTCGGTGTAGCGGGCGGGCGGGCTCGTCGCGTGACCGGACGGGTCGAGCGCGTCGGCGGTGAGGCTCTCGTCCTTCTCCAGACGCGGCAGTCGGCTCTCGGCGTCGTCGGCCTGGCCGCCCTCGAGCTCGTCCACGGTCTCGACGTAGGCCCGCAGGAACCCCGGGAACGTGATCGTCCGGCCCGAGGCGGTGAAGGTGCACTCCTCGCCGGTGGTCGCCGGAGCGGTGATGCGCACCGTCATCGTCGTGCCGCGGGCGTCGCGCATCTGGCTCGCGATCGTGCGCTGCCAGATCAGCTCGTAGAGCCGGAACTCGTCGCCGCTGAGCTGGTTGGCGACCTGGCCCGGCGTCCGGAACGAGTCCCCCGCCGGACGGATGGCCTCGTGGGCCTCCTGGGCGTTCTTCACCTTGCGCGTGTACTGGCGGGGCGACTCGGCGACGTTCTCGGCGCCGTAGAGGTCGCGGGCCTGGGTGCGCGCGGCGTTGATCGCGGTCTCCGACAGCGTGGTGGAGTCCGTACGCATGTAGGTGATGTAGCCGTTCTCGTACAGCCGCTGCGCGGTGCGCATCGTCCGCTCGGACGAGAACCGCAGCTTGCGGCCGCCCTCCTGCTGGAGCGTGGAGGTCATGAACGGC
Source organism: Actinomycetota bacterium (assembly GCA_032230725.1). Taxonomy (GTDB): domain Bacteria; phylum Actinomycetota; class Actinomycetes; order Mycobacteriales; family Pseudonocardiaceae; genus Actinomycetospora. The sequence goes on along the minus strand of JAVXWR010000124.1, from coordinate 421 downwards.
GCGTAGGGCTTGCGCGTGTAGGGCTTCTCCTCGACGGAGCTCACCGTGTACTCGCTGGAGGCCAGCGCCTCGACGAGCCGACCGGCGCCGGCCTCGTCGAGCCGGCGCACGTCGTCGTTCTTGAGACGGCCCGAGGAGTCGAAGTCGCGACCCGTCGCGACCCGTGCCCCGTCGACGGCCGTCAGGGACGCCTTGAAGGCGGGGGTGTTGCCGGGCTCCTGGGTCTTGCCGGTGCGCAGGACGGCGTCGATGCCCCAGTAGGACGCCGAGACGAACGCCATCCGCTCGCGCTCGCGCTCGACGATCACGCGGGTGGCCACCGACTGCACGCGGCCCGCCGAGAGCTTCGGCATGACCTTCTTCCACAGCACGGGGCTGACCTCGTAGCCGTAGAGCCGGTCGAGGATGCGGCGGGTCTCCT
>JAVXWR010000116.1:0-3541 GCA_032230725.1 Actinomycetota bacterium | reverse complement strand
TGTGGGTGGCCATGGAGATCGCCTCGTCCTGCCAGGGCACCGAGGGGTGGGCGAGGACGATCGTGAGGTGAGGAAAGTCGGCGGCGACGTCGTCGAGCAGCATCGGGTCGGAGTAGCGCAGCTTGATGCCGCGTCCGCCGGGGAGCCCGGCGCCGATGCCGGTCTGGCCGGTGTGGAAGAGCGCCGGGACGCCGAGCTCCTCGATCGCCTCGTAGAGCGGGTAGAAGCGCACGTCGTTCGGCTCGAAGGCCTGCAGGCTGGGGTGGAACTTGAAGCCGCGGACGCCGTGCTCGGTCACGAGCCGCCGGGCGCGGGCGACGGCGGCCTTCCCGGTGTGGGGGTCGACGGAGCCGAACGGGATCAGGATGTCGGCGTGCTCGCGGGCCTGCTCGGCGATCTCCTCGCTCGAGAGCGGGGGGTGCCCGGTACCGGACGGGGCGTCCACGGTGAAGATCACCGCGGCGGTGCGCCGGGCGCGGTAGTGCTCGGCGATGGCCTCGACGGTGGGGGTGCGGTCCTGGTCGGCGCGGAAGTACTTCGCCGAGGCGTCGAGCAGCTCCTGGTCGAGGGCGGTGCAGCCGTGGCTGTCCTGCTCGACGTGGACGTGGACGTCGATCGCGTCGAGGGCGTCCAGGGCGGGTCCGGTCACGGGGCGTCCTCGGGGTCGGGGGCGGGGGGAGGTTCACGATCGTTCCCGACGGCGGGCGAGCGTGCCGAGCGATCCCGGCAGGCCGAACGCCGGGAGGACCGTCGCCTCGAAGCGGGTCATCGCGGCGATCCGGTCGCCGCGCAGGCGCAGGACGTAGAGCCCGGCGCCGGGACGGGGGCCGTCGGCGCTGCGCAGGTAGGCCCCGAGGGCCGGCTGGCCGTTGGCCGCGGTCGGGACGAGCTCGAAGCGGCGGCCCGCGTCGAACAGGGCGGCACAGAACCGCGCCACCACCTCGCGCCCCTCGTACTCGAAGGGCATCGGCGGCATCGACATGAAGACGTCGTCGGTCAGCAGGGCGACCAGGGCCGCGACGTCCGCGGCCTCCCACGCCCGGACGAAGCGCGTGACGACCGCCTCCTCGGCGGGCGACCCGGGGGTGGGCGGCGACTCACCGTCGGCGGACCACCGCCGCCGCAGGCCGGCTCGGGCGCGCTTGAGCGCGCTCTTCACCGACTCCGTCGTCGAGCCCAGCATCCCGGCGACCTCATCGGCGCGGAAACCGAGGACGTCGCGCAGGACGAGCACGGCGACCTGGCGCGGCGGCAGGCACTGCAGTGCGGTCACGAAAGCGAGGGAGACCGTCTCGCGGCGCTCGTAGCGGGCCTCGGGTCCGGGCGGGCCGTCGAGGGCCCCGGCGGACCCGGCGTCGGGGAGGGGTTCGAGCCAGGGCACCTCGCCGAGCCGGGCGGACCGGGCGCGGGCGTGGCGCCTCGTCGAGACCCGCGCCGTCGGCATCGGCCTCGTCCTGCTCACCTACCGGCCGGACCGCACCGCCGGGGACGTCGAGCTCTCCCACAGCTCGCCGCCGGTGAGCACGTAGACGAACGGCACGACCGGGACCAGCGCGAGGACCGCCCACACGATCTTCGCGGTGCCGCTGAGCTCGGGGCGCACGAGGAGGTTGAGCCACACGAGCACGACTGCGATCGGGTGGAGGAAGCAGACGAGGAGCTCGGCGATCTTCTTCATCGCAGCCGCCTTGCGGGAGGGGGACGGCCTGGACGACGGCCCGGTCCGGCGAGGTTAGCGACGAACGCCGGTGCGGCCAAATGCCGCGCGGTCGGCGCCGGTGCGGCGGACGCGGCTACCGTGGCCGGGTGGACGACTTCTTGGGGCCCGGTGCCCGGAGCGAGCGGGTGCGGCCCGAGGAGCGCCGTCGCTACCAGTTCGGCCTGGGCTTCAACCTCGTCGCCGGCATCATCTGGCTCGTCATGTACATCGCCACCGGCGCCTGGTACTTCGCGGCCCTGCTCGCCGTGTGCGCGGTGATCGCGGGGATGTCCGGCTGGGCGCTGATGGCGCTGCGGTCCGGGTCACGGCAGTAGATCGGGCAGGAGTCAGGGCAGGAGGACGAAGCCCTCGCGAGCTGCCGCGTCCCGCAGCGCTGCGTCGAACGCGGCGAACGTCCGCACCCGGTCGTCGGCAGCCGCGGCCGCCCGGGCCGAGGAGAGCTGGACGGCGTCGTAGGCCCGGAGCCCGTGGAGCCCCGTCAGCCTCGCCGCGTCGTCGAGGACGGCGACGACCGGCGCGACGACGCCGAAGCGGGCGCGGGGTCCGTGGTAGTCGGCCTCGAACCGGGCGACGAGGGCGGCGGTCGCCGCGGTGCCCATCGCCCCGCGCCGGTGGGCCCGCCACAGTGCGGCCGGTACCTCGACGCGGGCGAGCTGTGAGACGACCACCGGGACCAGCGACCGGACCGCCTCGTGCCCGTCCTCGTCGACGTAGAGCTTCACGAGCGCGGAGGAATCGGCGAAGGTGCTCACCCCCGGTCCTCGGACACGAGGTCGGACACGAGGATGCCGCTGCATGCGATCTCCCGTCGTGCGTCGGCGACCGCGATCGGATCGGGCGCGGCGACCGCGGCCGTCGGCGGAGCCAGGATCCCGGCTCGCGCGAGCCGTTCGCGCAGGCTCGACATCTCGTCGTCGGCCGTGTCGGGATCCACGACGGCGGTCAGGACGCGGGTCAGGTACTCGTTGAGGCTGCGCCCCTCGCGCGCCGCGACCGCCTTGACCTGCTCCACGAGCGCGTCCGGGGCACGCCAGCTCACCTGGGCCATGCCTGCATGCTAGCAATCGTGCTGTCATCCGCTCTGCGTCGGCGCCCGCCTGCGATGCTGTCGACCATGAGCCAGCACCCGGACGCCGACGAGCTGCCCGGCCCCGATCCGGCCGCCGTCCACGAGCGATCGGTCGCCGTCATCCGTGCCATGGACGCGGGCGACCTCGAGGGCGTGGGGGGCCTCCTCTCCGAGCTCGCAGGCCCGGAGGAGTTCGCGGCCCAGGTGGTGAGCCTCGCGAGCCTGGCGCGGCTGCTGCTCGACCAGGTCCCCCGGACCGGCCCGGGGAACGACGAGGCCCGCACGGCCGTCCTCTCCGAGCTCGCACGCGTCCTCGTCGCCGCCGAGACCCCCTGACACCCCGAGCCGACGGCGCCCGCACCCCGCCACCCGGCGGTCGCCCGGCGTCGTAGGCGAGGATCGGGGGGTGAGTACCGCCGACGTCCTGACCCCCGGAAGCCCCGCGACGGCCGAGGACGCCGCCCTCGCCCGGGAGCTCGCGGGGGCGACCGGCGAGCTGTTGAGCGCGCTGCGCGCCCGCACCCGCCCGGGCCGGGACCGTGAGTACACGGGCGACGCCGACGCGCACGACTTCCTCGTCCGCGAGCTCGCCCGCCGCCGCCCCGAGGACGCCGTGCTCTCCGAGGAGGGCTCGCTCGACCCGAGCGGGTGGCGCGGGGCGCACCGGCTGTGGATCGTCGACCCGCTCGACGGCTCCAGCGGGTTCGGGCGCGGCACCGACGAGTGGGGGGTGCACGTCGCGCTGGTCGTCG
>JAVXWR010000108.1:0-6119 GCA_032230725.1 Actinomycetota bacterium | reverse complement strand
CGATCTCCGGGCAGCGCACCAGCGCCGCCTCGATCTCGTCGGGGTAGACGTTCTCCCCGCCGGAATTGATCATGTCGTCGACGCGGCCGGCCACCCACAGGTCTCCCTCCTCGTCGGCCACCGCGAGGTCGCCGGTGAAGTACCACCCGTCCCGGACGGCCTTGGCAGTCGCGTCCGGGCGCCGCCAGTAGCCGGCGAACGCCTCCGGGCTCGCCATGGACACGGCCACCTGACCCTGCTCGCCGACGGCGACGACCGCGTCGGGCCGGGCGTCGGGCGCGGGGTCGACGAGGCGCACCCGGCTGAACACTCCGGCCCGTCCCGCGCACCCCGGCTTCGCCGCGACGTCCGGGCCGATCGAGAAGGTGTAGATCTCCGTCGAGCCGAAGTGGTTGACGAACGACTCGGGCGCCACCGTCTCGACCAGCTGCTCCGCGAGCGCGGGCGCCATGGCGGAGCCCGCGTAGGCCAGCCGTCGCACCGACCGGAGCGAGGACGGCGAGGCCTCCCGCAGCAGCGTCCAGTACATCGTCGGGACGAGGTAGAGCGAGGTGACGCCCTCCGCCGCGACCAGCTCACCCGCCTCCGCAGGGTCGAAGCGCGCCTGTGGCACCCAGGTGCCGGCCGCGACGATCGTCGCGAGCAGCGTCCGCAGGCCCATGGTGTGGAAGAGCGGCATGACGCCGAGGGTCACCTCGCCGGGCCGACCGCCGGTCTGGACGAGGTGGGCGACCGCGGCTGCGTGCTCGGCCGCGTGCGTGCGGGGCACGCCCTTAGGTCGCCCCGTGGTCCCGGAGGTGTAGAGCATGACGCTGACGTCGTCCGGCCGTGGCGCACCGCCGGGCGGCCCGGAGTCGGGCGCGTCGGCCGCCAGCTGCTCGATCTCGGTGACCGACCGATGGCTGTGGGGCCGCACGCGCGGGTCGGCGACCGTGGTGGTGACCCGGTCCCCGGTGGCTGCGTCGGAGACGACGACGGCGGGGGCGGCGTCGGCGAGGCAGTGGACGAGCTCCTCGGGACCGAGCCGGGTGGACAGCGGGACCGCGACGGCCCCGAGGCGCTGGACGGCGATGTGCAGGGCAGCGGCGATCTCGCCGCCGGTGAGCACGAGGGCGACCCGGTCCCCGCGACGCACCCCGAGCCCGGCCAGGGCGTGGGCGAGGCGCGCCGTGCGGGCGTCCCACGCCGCCCAGGTCATCGGGGCGGGTCCGCCGACGGCGCGCCGGTGCGGGTAGCGCTCGACCGTCCACGCCCACGCCGTCGCCAGGTCCACGGTGCACCCCGATCATGCTCCGACGCATATCGTCCGGATCGGACTGTATGGAGGGGAAGGTCGGAGGGCAAGGATCGGTATGGTCCCGACCCGTGGCCGACCGCCTGTCCCCGACGTCGTACGTCGTCCTCGGGACGATCGCGCTGCGAGGACCGTCGACGTCCTACGACCTCAAGCGGGCCGTCGGCCGGTCCATCGGCTACTTCTGGCACTTCCCGCACGCGCAGCTGTACTCCGAGCCGCAGCGGCTGGCCGACCTCGGCCTGCTCGAGGCCGAGACCGAGGACGGCGGCCGCCGTCGGCGGACGTTCCGCCTGACCGGCGCTGGCCGCGACGAGCTCCGGGCGTGGCTCGCGGAGCCGACGCCCGAGCACTTCCAGATGCGCGACATCGCCGAGCTCAAGCTGTTCTTCAACGAGGTCGGCGACCCGGGGGACGTCGCGCGGCTGGCGTGTGAGCAGGTCGCGGCGCACCGCGAGCGGATCGCGGTCTACGAGGACATGCAGGAGCGCTACGCGTCCCTCGACGCGGTGGCCAAGCGGATGATCACGCTACGGCTGGGCCTGGAGATGGAGCACGCGGCGCTGCGGTTCTGGTCGTCGCTGCTGTAGGTGCCTTCGGCCTGTGAGCACTAATCCGCCCCATCACACGGAATAGTGCTCACGAGCGCGCAGCGCACCAGCCAGTCCGTGTACTCCGCCGCCGACCAGCCGCGGTCGAGCACGAGCCGGCGGTAGAGCGTCCCGTCGTTCAGCGCCCAGAACGCGTCGGCCGCGCGCTCCACCGTCACGCCGGGCCCGAGGCCGTCGATCGACGCGAGGTGGCGGGCGAACGCCCGGGCCCCCTCGAGCCGCTCGGCGTCGGCCTTCGCGACCAGCGCCGCCGCGTCCGCGTCCACGTCCGCGGCCGCCTCCAGGACACGGCCGATCGCCGCCGCGCGCGCCTCGACCTCCACGGTCATCTCGGCCCACAGTCGCATCGACTCCGCGGGGTCGGCGCTCGTCCGGATCGCGAGCACCGCAGGCCGGTCGGCCATCGGCACCGGCTCGTCGTCGCCGACCAGCGAGAAGTCCCAGGCCAGCGAGAGCAGGGCGGCCTTGCCCCCGACGGCGTTGACGACGGTCCGGCGGCTCACTCCGGCGGCCGCGGCGACGGCGTCGAGCGTGGTGTCCGCGTAGCCGCGCGTGACGAAAAGCCCGGTCGCCGCCGCGACGACGGCCCGGCGCGTCCCCCGGGCCTGACGGGCGCGCAGGTCGGAGCGGTAGGGACGCCGCTCGCTCACGGTGTCCTCCTCGTGTCTTGACGGGTGCCGAAATCAGATGCACTCTTAGTGCAACCAATCGTACCGGGAGGTCGGCATGGACGTCGCGATCATCGGCGCCGGCCCGACGGGACTGTTCCTCGGTGCCGCGCTCGCCCGCCGCGGCCATCGGGTCACCGCGGTCGACCGCGACGCCGGCCCGGGTCCCGACGGCGGGTGGCCGCGGCGCGGGGTGATGCAGTTCCACCACGCCCACGGCTTCCGCCCGCAGATCGTCGACGCGCTGCAGGCCGAGATCCCCGAGGCCCACGACGGCTGGGTGGCCGCCGGCGCCGAGCCGATCACGTTCACGCTTCCCGACGGCCGCCGCACGCCCGGCGGGATGCGCTCGCGGCGGGAGACCTTCGAACGCGCGCTGCGCGCGGCCGTCGTCGGGACCCCCGGCCTGACCCTGCGCCGCGGCCACGTCGACGCGGTGACCGTCGACGGCTCCCGTGCCCGCGGCCTGGTGGTCGACGGCGAGGACCTGACCGCGGACCTCGTGATCGACGCCTCGGGCCGCGCCGGACGGGCGACGCGCACGCTGCGCGCCGCGCCGACCCTCACCGGCCGGACCGGCGTCGCCTACGTCGACCGGCAGTACCGGCTGCGCCCCGGCGCGGACCCGGGCCCGATGACGAACCCGCTGGCGTGGCAGGCGGACCTCGACGGCTACCAGGTGATCATCTTCCGGCACGAGCGCGGCATCTTCTCGGTGCTGATCGTGCGGCCCACGGCCGACCCCGACCTCGCCCTGCTCCGGCACGAGGCCGCCTTCGACGCGGCCTGCCGGGCGATCCCCGGCCTCGACGCCTGGACCGACCCGGAGCGCTCCGAGCCGATCACCCCGGTGCTCTCGGGCGGTGCCCTGGTGAACCACTACCGCGGCCAGGCGGCCCCGGACGGGAGCTTCCACCGGGCCTTCGTGGCCGTGGGCGACGCGGTCGCCACGACGACGCCGATGTTCGGCCGGGGCATCACGACCTCGCTCCAGCAGGCCCGCGAGCTGCTCCGACGCCTCGACGACGGTGCCGACCCCGGCGACGTCGCGGTGGGTTTCGACGCGTGGTGCGAGGCCCACATGCGGCCCTGGGTGGCCGACCACGTCCGCATGGACGCGGCCATGCTCGACCGGTGGGCGGGTCACGACGTCGACCTCTCCCGCCGCCTGCCGTCGGACCTCGTGATGGCCGCGGCACAGGTCGACCCCGCGATCGGGTCGGCGATCGGGCCCTACCTCGCGATGCTCGCCGGACCGGACCGACTCGACGCGGTGGAGCCCCTCGCCGCGGCGGTCTACCGCAGCGGGTGGCGCCCGCCCCGGGCCGAGGGGCCCGGCCGGGACGAGCTCGCCCGTGAGGTGCGCGCCGCCCTGGTGCCCGCCGGGGCGGAACCGACCTACTGCCGGTAGTTCTCGACGGTGCTCGCGTCGCGCTCGTGGGCCTCGCCCTCGTCCTCGCCGGCGTCACGGCGGCCCTGGCGCTGCCGCTTGAGGTCGAAGAGGCGGTCACGTTCGACCTGCAGGGTCGCCAGCCGGTCGGCGTCCTCGTCGCTCACCCCGCCGTGGGCGCGGTTGCGGATCTCGTGCTCCTCCGCGGCGTTGGCGTCGATGCGCTCGGCGATCTCGGCCTCGGTGCGGGGTTCCTCGCTGGTCATGGCGGCCAGCCTAGGTGGCCCGGCCCGGGTCACCCGGCCGAGACCGTCCCCGCCGGCGGAGATCCACGAAGTGTGATCGGGTCGACGCGTTCGGTGTTGACGCGCACCGCTCGATCTGGTCCTCTGGCGCCAGCACTTGTCTCCGCGGTTCACGAATGATGCCGCTCCAGGACTCCGGGCCGGTCTCCCCTCGACCGGCCGGGTCGGAGGGCGCCCCGTGTCCACCTCCCGTTTCCTCCCCGCGCGGTCTGCCGCGCCCGCCGTGGTCCGGTCCCGATTGACGGGGCCCGCGTCCGAGGGCGCCGGCGCGCTCCTCGACGCCCCTGACGACGACGCCCCTGACGACGACACGCGCCCGACCGGCCTGCGCATGGTCTCGACCCGGCCCCGACCCGGTGTGGCCGTCGTGCGCGTGTCCGGGGAGATCGACCTCGTCGACGCGGCCCGGTTCGACCACGTCCTGACGACGGCCGTGATCGACGCCGCGGCCACGGGTCGGCTCGACCCCGGCGAGAACCCCCGCGTGGTCTGCGACCTCGACGGGGTCGAGTACCTCGGCGCCGCCGGGCTCGGGGTGCTGGTGAACGCCGTGGTCGTCGCCCGTGCGCACGCCGTCGAGCTGGTCTGCTTCACCGTCCGCCGGTCGGTCCGCCAGGTCATCCGGCTGACCGCCCTCGACCAGGCGCTCTCGCTCATCCCCAGCGAGCTCGACGCGGGGGCTGAAGGGAACGACGGGGTGTCGGCGGCCTGGTCCGCCTGACGTCGGTCCGGACGTCGCCGGCCGGCCGGCCGCGTTCAGCGGTCGGTGCGCCGGTCGCCCGCGGGGCGCAGCGGGTCGTGCCCGATGGTCATCAGGAACCGACGCCAGCCGGCCGACGGCCCCGCCTCCGGCTCGAGGTCCTCGCCGCGCTCGGCGTGGACGATCGAGACGACCCGCTCCATCACCGCGACGTCGTGGTCGTCCAGGTCGGTCTTGCGCTTGCCGAGGACGGCGAGCACGTCGGCCCCCGTCGGGGGCATGCGCTCGCCGGGCACGTAGTCCGCGTCCTCGGTGGCCTCCTCGGTGAACAGCCAGGTCTTCAGCTCGCGGGAGTCCATGTTCACCACGCGGTGGAACTCCTCCCACAGGTCGTCGTATCCGGCGCTCGAAGTCATCCCCGCCTCGTTCCCGGACCGAGGGGCCGCGCAATCCTCGGATCGCCGCCCTCAGATCCGGTCGCCGTACACCCGCTCGACGGTCATCGTCATGAGCACCCGCCGGTCGGCGACCATCGTGGCGCGGTAGTCGTCCCAGTCCGGGTGCTCGCCGGCCGCGGCGCGGTAGTAGCCCACCAGCGCCTCGACCTCGGGACCGCGGGGGTCGGTGCCCGGCCCGGTCAGGGTGACCGGTCCCTCGGCGGTGGCCCAGGCCCGGCCGTCCGACGAGGTGACCTCGACCGCGGCCCGGGGATCGCGGCGCAGGTTCGCGGTCTTGGCCCGCCCCTCGGTCATCGAGACCTGCAGGGTGCCGGCGTCGGGGTCGTAGAACGCGGTGACGGGTGAGAGCTGGGGGAGGCCGCTCGCCTTGATCGTGGCCAGCACGGCCAGGCGGCTGGAGACGAGCAGGGCGTCGTGGTCGGCGCGTGAGGGCATGCCCGTGATCCTCCTCCGTCGCCGACGACGACGAGGCGCGCGACGGGTGTTCGAGCCGCGTCACCGCCGGGAACGATGCAGGTGGAACGCCGGCGCAGGACCCGGTCCGGCGCGCGAGGACCGCGAGACGGGATGGCCGTGGCTGGACTGCTGCAACGGTTCGACGGCTACCAGCGTCGGCACCGCTGGGTCGGGCTGCCACTGGCGGTCGTCTACAAGTTCGTCGACGACCAGGGCACCTACCAGGCGGCGCTGCTC
>JAVXWR010000100.1:0-3061 GCA_032230725.1 Actinomycetota bacterium | reverse complement strand
CGCGGCGGTCGGCCAGGACGCGGGACAGCAGCTCCTCGTTGGTGCCGGACGGGCCGGTCGTGCCCTCGCGGGGCCGTGCCGTAGACGTCGGCGGTGTCGAGGAACGCAAGCGCGCGGGCGACGAGGTCGCCACACTCGCCGCATGGGCACCCTGCACCACTGGGCCGCCGGCGCCGCGCTGAAGTCGACGGGGGACCGGTCCGGCGACGTCACCGACCCCGCGACGGGGGCGGTGCGCCGCCAGGTCGCCTTCGCCACCGAGACCGACGTCGACCGGGTGGCCGGCGCGGCCCGCGAGGCGTTCCCGGACTGGCGGGACACCTCCCTGACCGCCCGCACCCAGATCGTGTTCCGGTTCCGCGAGCTGCTCAACGCCCGCGCCGGAGAGCTCGCGGAGATCATCACCGCAGAGCACGGCAAGGTCGCATCCGACGCCGCGGGCGAGGTCGCGCGCGGTCAGGAGGTCGTGGAGTTCGCGTGCGGGATGCCGCACCTGCTCAAGGGTTCGGCGACCGAGAACGCCTCGACCGGGATCGACGTGTCCTCGATCCGCCAGCCGCTCGGCGTCGTCGGGATCATCTCGCCGTTCAACTTCCCGGCGATGGTGCCCATGTGGTTCTTCCCGATCGCGATCGCCGCGGGCAACACCGTCGTGCTCAAGCCGAGCGAGAAGGTGCCCAGTGCCGCACAGTGGCTCGCCGAGCTGTGGGCCGAGGCGGGGCTGCCCGACGGCGTGTTCAACGTGCTGCACGGCGACCGGGTCGCCGTCGACGGCCTGCTGACCCACCCCGACGTCAGGAGCATCAGCTTCGTGGGGTCGACCCCGATCGCGCGTCACGTCTACGAGACCGGCACCGCGCACGGCAAGCGCGTCCAGGCCCTCGGCGGGGCGAAGAACCACATGGTCGTCCTGCCCGACGCCGACCTCGACCTCGCGGCCGACCAGGCCGTCAACGCCGGCTTCGGGTCCGCAGGGGAGCGGTGCATGTCGATCTCCGCGCTGGTGGCGGTCGGGTCGTGTGCCGACCCGCTCGTGGCGAAGGTCGCCCAGCGGGCCCGGGCGCTGCGCACCGGCGACGGTCGTCGGGGCTGCGACATGGGACCGCTGATCACGGCCGCCGCGCAGGAGCGCGTCACGGGCTACGTCGAGGCCGGGGAGGCCGCGGGGGCGTCGCTGGTGGTCGACGGCCGGGGGGTGCGTCCCGACGCCGGGGGCGAGGGCTTCTTCGTCGGCCCGACGCTCTTCGACCACGTCACCACCGACATGTCGATCTACACCGACGAGATCTTCGGGCCGGTGCTGTCGGTGCTGCGGGTGGACTCGTACGACGAGGCGGTCGCGATGATCAACGCGAACCCGTACGGCAACGGCACCGCGCTGTTCACCAACGACGGCGGCGCCGCGCGGCGGTTCCAGCGCGAGGTCGAGGTCGGCATGATCGGGATCAACGTCCCGGTGCCGGTGCCCATGGCGTACTACAGCTTCGGCGGATGGAAGAACTCGCTCTTCGGCGACACCCACGCACACGGCACCGAGGGCGTGCACTTCTTCACCCGCGGCAAGGTCGTCACGACCCGCTGGATCGACCCGGCGCAGCGCGGGGACGCCGGCGGGATCGACCTGGGATTCCCGCGCAACGACTGAGGGCGCCGGGCCACAACGGTCTCGTCCGGGTCGACCCAGGGGTCGGACACGCCAGGAGTTGATCATGCCGAGGGCACCGGTGTGCGTGGTGCCGTCGACATGATCGACTGCCTGGCGACACGAGCGCGCGCAGGACGTCGCCCGGCGTCGCGGAGGCCGAGGGGCATGCGCAGGGCGCCCGAGGTCCGGGTCGGCTCGTTGCCGACCCCTCTCGGCCCTGCTCCACCGATCCGATAATCGACATTATGTCAGATAGGCTGGAGAGGGCCTGCCCGCTGGTCAGCGCGCGGTCCGGCCCTCGACGACGGGCACATCAGGCAGCTTCGACGAGCCGGCGGCATGCGTGACGTGCCCCTGATCATCGAGCGCGTGAACCCACCCGACCCGCGCGCCGACGACGGGCACATGAGGCAGCGCGGGCGGCCCGGACACCGTCCGGACGTGCTCCTGATCATCGAACGGGTAGGCCGACCCACGACAAGGGCTCCCCCGGATGCAACCGGATGCTGTACTCGCCGGGTGACGCAGCGAGGACCGACGCGAGCGGCGGAGGACGCCGGCGCCGTCGTCGACCCCGCGGTGCACGCCGACGCGGCGCTCGTCCTGCCCAGCGCGGGTCCGGAGCCGATCCCGTTCGCGGACGCGCTCGCCGCGGTCGTCGGGTACGCCCGCGCCCGGCGCCCCCTGCGCTTCCGGTCCCCCGGCGTCCCGGACGGCCGCTGGGTCCGGGTCCCGGCCTACGGGTGGACGCGGTTCGACGCCGCCGCGCCGAGCGCAGGGCACGACGCGGACGTCCTGCTCGGCGAGGGGCTGCACGGGCGGCTCGACCGCGACGGCTGGCACGACGCGCACGACGCGCTCGCCCGCGTCCGTCCGCTTGTGGACGAGGCGGTCGTGCGCGCCGACGGGCACCCCCTGTGGGCACTGCCGCCCGGGGAGTTCTCGGTCCTCGACGAACCCGGCACCGTCGGGTCCCTGCTGCGCCGCATCGCCGCGACGGCCGGGTCCCACCCCGGACACGTGCTCGCGGCCCTGCACCACCGGCACCGGACGCTCGTCCCTCACCTCACCCGGACCACCCGGCGCGCCCTGCTCCCCCACCTCGAGGAGGGCGACAGCGGCGTGGAGGCGGTCGTGCGGCGGGAGCTCGCGGCCAACGAGCGGACCTTCGCCCCGCTCGAGTCGGCGGCCGCGCGCGCGACCGGCGACGCCGCGCCGACCCGCCTGCGGCTGCACGACGTCCTGCTGTGGCTCGCGACGACGCTGCGCTGGAGCCACGCGGTCCACGCCGGCCGCGGGCCCGACGCGGCGGGGTGAGGCCGGTCAGGTGCCGAACTCGTCCTGCCACAGCGCGGTCTTCGTGCGGTACCACCGGGCCACCGCGATCTCCCGGTCGTCGATGAGCCGCTCGAACGC
>JAVXWR010000052.1:0-3656 GCA_032230725.1 Actinomycetota bacterium | reverse complement strand
GCAGGTCGCCGCCGAGATGCTCGAGCTGCAGAACTACGCCCGCAGCCTCATGGCCTCCCGCAAGCAGAACCCGTCGGTGACCGACGGGCTCCGCAGCTCCGCCCCCTACCCCGAGTTCACCCCGGCGCGGGCCACCGAGCCGGGCCGGGAGGCCGCGCCGCCCACGCGGTCGTCCCGCGAGCCCACCCGCTCGGGTCCGCGCCCCCCGCAGCCGGTCGCCGCCCCGAACGGCTCCGCCCACTCCCGTCCCCCGACGACCACGAACGGAGACCATCCGTGACGACCCGCGCCGTGCCCGAGGACCGGGCGGCGAGCCCGCGGACAGGCCGCGGACGGCGGGCGGGGGTGGGGGTCGCCGTGGCGGCGGCCGCGCTGCTCGCGCTCGGCGCCTGCTCGTCGGGCGACGACGCCGCCGGGGGCGCCTCGGGCGGCGGTGGAGCCCCGTTGAGCTGCCCGGTGCCGGTCGGCCCGATGGCGCTCGCCGTGTCCGGCCGGGCCAACAGCCCGGAGCCGGGGCTGCCGGCCTCGGTGCAGCAGGCCGCCATCTCCGTCGTCGCGGGCGCCGCCGACCAGAAGGTGACGCCGAAGTTCACCGTCGTGGACGTCGACGGACGACCCACCGTGGCCGGCAGCGACACCTACCGCACCGACGCCGGCAACGCGATCGCCGCGCAGGACGACCAGAACGCCTTCCTGTCCGGCCTCGGCAAGGCCGTCTCGCAGGTCCGTGCACAGTCCCCCGAGGTGGACGTGCTCGGGGCCCTGGGGCTCGCCGCGCGCGCGGTGCAGGGCAGCCGTCCGGGCACCGTCGTCCTCGTCGACTCCGGGCTCTCGACCGTGGCGCCGCTGGACTTCCGCCAGCAGGGCCTGCTCGACGCGCCCGTCGCGGACACCGTCGGGTTCCTGCGCGACCACCAGGCGCTGCCGAACCTGGCGGGCGCCACGGTCGTCCTCTCCGGCCTCGGCGACACCGCCGCGCCGCAGGCCGCCCTGGACACGGCGCAGCGCACCGAGCTGGTGAACCTCTGGAAGGGGATCGCGCAGGCGTCCGGGGCGGGGTGCGTCGCCGTCGTCGACGAGCCGCGCTCCGGGGACGCACCCTCCGACGTCCCGCCGGTGAGCACCGTGACGGTGCCCCCGCCGCCCACGATCACGCCGGGCAAGGCCACCGCGCTCCCCGACGACGGGTCCGTCGGGTTCCAGCCCGACACCGCCGAGTTCCGCGACCGCACCGCCGCGCGCGGGGTGCTCGCGCCCTTCGCGGATTTCCTCAAGCAGGGCCCGACGCGGCGTCTCGCGCTGACCGGCACGAGCGCGCGGGCGGGCACCACGGCGAGCCAGGTCGACCTGTCCACCCAGCGCGCCGAGGCGGTGAAGGCCCTCCTGGTCGAGATCGGGGCATCGCCCGGGCAGATCACCACGAAGGGCGTCGGGAGCCAGTTCCCCGGCTACGTCAACGACGTCGGCCCGGACGGCAAGCAGCTCCCGGGGCCCGCATCGGCGAACCGGAAGGTCATCGTCGAGCCCTCCGGCTGACCCGAGACCGGAACACCTCCCTTCCCGATGCTCCGGTCCTCCTAACGTGACCGGTATCTCTTCACGCATCGGCAACCTCGTCGACGCCCCGCCGACCCCCGGCCCCATCAGGGCCTATCCGAGCAGCGCACTGCATTCCGAGGGGTCCTACTGAACCGATGCAGGCGCAGAGCGTCACCGGCTGTGGTGTTCAGGGGGGCCGGGCGGCCCTAACGTCTTCTCTCCGGAAGGTCACCAACCGACCGGAGGGAAACCCCAGATGACGACAGCCGCAGACCGGAGCCCCGACACCGCGGCTGGCCTCGACGCCGACTACTCCGAGGCCGATGTGCACCAGGAGTTCGGCGAGAATCCCGTCGAGGTCCGCGACACGAACCACTACAAAGACGAGTACATCAAGGGATTCGTCGACAAGTGGGACGACTACATCGGCTGGGAGGGACGGGCCGCCAGCGAGGGCACGTTCTTCATCGACCAGCTCCGGGCGCGCGGCGTGGAGAAGGTCCTCGACGTCGCGACCGGCACCGGGTTCAACTCCGTCCAGCTGCTCGAGGCCGGCTTCGAGACCGTGTCCGCCGACGGCAGCGCCGAGATGCTGGCCCGGGCCTTCGCCAACGGCCGGGAACGCGGGCACGTGCTGCGGGTCGTCCAGGCCGACTGGCGCTGGCTCAACCGCGACGTGCACGGCGAGTACGACGCGATCATCTGCCTCGGCAACTCGTTCACGCACCTGTTCTCGGAGCGTGACCGCCGCAAGGCGCTCGCCGAGTTCTACGCCATGCTCTCGCACGACGGCGTCCTCATCCTGGATCAGCGCAACTACGACTCGATCCTGGACGACGGTTTCTCCTCGAAGCACAAGTACTACTACAGCGGTGACACCGTCACCGCCGAGCCCGAGTACCTCGACGACGGCCTCGCGCGCTTCCGGTACACGTTCCACGACGACGGTTCCGTGTACCACCTGAACATGTTCCCGCTGCGCAAGGAGTACGTGCGGCGGCTCATGCGCGAGGTCGGTTTCCAGAAGATCGACACCTATGGCGACTTCCAGGACACCTACGGCGAGGACACCCCCGACTTCTGGATCCACGTGGCCGAGAAGACGTACCGCACCGACGAAGAACTGGCCGACTCGTACTCGACGGCCGTCCACACCGCCCGCGACTACTACAACTCCGCCGACGCCGACACCTTCTACCACGAGGTGTGGGGCGGCGAGGACATCCACGTCGGGCTCTACGAGACCCCCGACGAGCCGATCGCGCCCGCGTCCGCGCGCACCGTCGAGCGGATGGCCGAGACCGCGGGCATCACCGCCGACACGCGGGTGCTCGACATGGGCGCCGGCTACGGCGGCGCCGCACGGCACCTCGCGCGGAAGTTCGGCTGCCGGGTGACGTGCCTGAACCTGTCCGAGGTCGAGAACGAGCGGAACCGGGAGAAGACCCGGGAGCAGGGACTCGAGGGCCTCGTCGACGTCGTCGACGGCTCCTTCGAGAACATGCCGATCCAGGACAACGCCTACGACCTCGTATGGTCCCAGGACGCGTTCCTGCACTCCGGCGAGCGCTCGACGATCGTCTCGGAGATCCAGCGGGTGCTGGTGCCGACCGGGCAGGTCGTGTTCACCGACCCGATGGCCGCCGACGGCGCCGACGTCTCGGAGCTCACGCCGATCCTGGCGCGCCTGCACCTGGACAGCCTCGGCTCGCCCGGGTTCTACCGCGAGGAGTTCGCCCGGCACGGGTTCACGGACTACTCGTTCACCGACCACACCGACCAGCTGACGACGCACTACGGCCGGGTGCTGGAGGAACTGGAGAAGGCGGAGAAGGCGTTCGCCGGCAAGATCTCCGAGGAGTACATCTCCAACATGAAGACCGGCCTCAAGAACTGGGTCAACGGTGGCAAGTCCGGTCAGCTCGCGTGGGGCATCTTCCGCATCAAGCGGTAGTTCTGCCCGGCCCCTGGCTGCAAGCGAAGCGTCGTTGCTTGCACCCAGTGGCAGGAAAACCACATCGTCGTGACGGCGACGAGCAACGAGTTACTGCGGCGGGCGGATCAGATACTGGTCCACCCGCCGTACTCGTCTGTCCACAGTGCACGCGGGCCACCCG
>JAVXWR010000037.1:0-3881 GCA_032230725.1 Actinomycetota bacterium | reverse complement strand
GGTCGGGGCACCCGAAGCGACCCAGGTCGCCGACCGCTGGCACCTGTGGCACAACCTCGCCGAGCACGTCGAGAACACCGTGCGCGCCCACCGCGGCTGCCTACACGCCAGCGCCGCACCCCTGCCCGACGGCGACGGCGACGGCGACGACGAGGCGGCGGAGCCGGTGGTCGTGCCGGATCGGGAGCTGGCGATCATGACCCGGACCCGGGAGCGCTACCGCGCGGTCAGCGAGCTGGCCGCGGGCGGGGCGAGCTTGAGCGCGATCTCGCGGGAGCTGGGGCTGGACCGGGCCACCGTGCGCCGGTTCGTGCGCGCCAGCGACGTCGAGGAGCTGCTGGTCAAGACCCGGCAGCGGGCCAGCCTGCTCGACGGGTTCACCGACTACCTGCACCACCGCTGGGCCCAGGGCGCCCGCGACGCCGCGGTCCTGACCGGGGAGCTGCGCGATCTCGGGTATCGCGGCAGCGACCAGACCGTGCGCCGCTACCTGCGCCCGCTGCGTGACGGGCGCCCGGCCCCACCCGCCCGGCCGCCCGCGCCCACGGTGCGTGAGGTGACCCGCTGGCTGCTGCAGCCGCCCAGCGCGCTCACCGACGCTGATCGGGTAGCGCTCAAGGGCGTCCTGGCGGTGTGCCCGGTGCTGGAGGTCACCGCCGGGCACGTGCGCGGGTTCGCCGAGATGATGACCGAGCGCGGCGGCGGAGAGCTCGAGGGCTGGCTGGCCGCGATCGAGGCCGACCAGGATCGGCTGCCCGAGCTGGCCCGCTTCGCCCGGGGGCTGCGCCGCGATCAGGACGCGGTGACCGCCGGACTCACCCTGGAGCACTCCTCGGGGCCGGTGGAGGGCACGGTGAACCGGATCAAGATGCTCAAACGCCAGATGTTCGGCCGGGCCGGGTTCGACCTGCTGCGCACCCGCATCCTGCTCGCCTGAAGGACCGAGTCTCGGGTGTGGCAGGCGCCCGCCGGGGCCGGTGGGTGCCCGTAGGCTGCCCGCACCACGGGAAGGGGGGCACCCGCCATGACCGCGCGCTCGACACCGGTGGCCGGGTTGGCCGAGGAGCTCGACGAGGTGCTCTCTGGCGGCTCCCGTGATCTGGACCGGGCCGCGTCGGTGCTCGAACGGGCCGTGGCGGCCTGCCGCGACGACCCCTGCGTCGCCGACGCGTTCAACCGCGACGAGCTGCTCAGCGAGCTCAGCGAGATCTACGAGGCGCAGGGCCGAGTCGACGACGCGCTCGGCACCATGCGCGCGGCTATCGCCGCCGGCTACCGCAGCCAACCCGACCCCCGCTGCCGACTGGCGGAGATCCAGCTGCGTGCCGGCCGTGTCGAGCCCGCCGCCGCCCTCTACGCCCAGGTCCACGCCGAGTTCGGTGACGACGTGTGGCTCTACAACAACGCCGGGCTGGAATACGGCGCCGCCGGCGACCCCGAAACCGCGCTGGCCTGGCTGACCCCCGGGCTCGAGCTGGCCCTCGAGTCCGGCGACCCCGACCGGCTGGTCGCCCAGCTGGCCGACCTGCGCCGCGAACAACTCACCGTCCTCGGCCGGCCCCACGACGACCTCGACGCCCGCGCCGAGGAGTTCCTGGCCCAACCCCGACCCGAACGCCCCGCCTGGTCGCCCGAGGCGCTGGGCGAGGTGCTCGCCGCCCTCGACACCACCCCCAGCACCGCGCTGGCCCCCACCAGCATCGTCCCGGCCGGCCCCCCGAGCGCCACCGCCGCGATCGCGCACGCGCTGGCCTGGTTCCCGCCCGAGGAGTTCCCCACCGCCCTGCAGCTCTGGCCCCACCTCGGCGACGAGTGGGACACCCACGAGCACCCCGACTACTGCCACCACCTCGAACGCCACCTGCGCGACCTGGCCGAACAAACCGCCGCGCCCACCTGGATCGTCCCCCTCGGACTCGAGGGCTTCCAACGCTGGTGCACCCGCGAGCACCGCGACCCCGCCAGCGCCGACACCCGCGCGCGATACGCCGCCGACCAGACCCGCACCAACCCCGCCGCGCTGATCGCCTGGCCGCCGGAACGTAACCAGCCGTGCTGGTGTCAAAGCGGCCGCAAGTACAAGAAATGCTGCGGGCACCCCGCAGTGGTCACCGCCGCACCCTGAGCGACAACGCACTTCACGGAAAGTGCGCCAGAGCCGGGAGTGTCCCCAGAGGTGCTAGGGGACTGTCCGATGAGCGGTGTAACTGGCGTTGATGGGTTAGTTGGTGGTTGACGGGACGATACGGCCGGGGAAGGCGATCGCGAAGGCGTTCAACGCTGGCTTCCAGCGCATCGCCCAGCGGGCCCGGCCCTTGCCGGTGGGATCGAGCGAGCGGGTGACCAGGTAGAGGCACTTGAGCGCGGCTTGCTCGGTCGGGAAGTGCCCGCGGGCCTTGACCGCGCGGCGGTAGCGAGCGTTGATCGACTCGATCGCGTTCGTCGAGCAGATGACCCGCCGGATCTCGACGTCGTAGTCCAGGAACGGCACGAACTCCGACCAGCTCGAGCGCCACAGTGTGATGATCGCCGGGTAGAGCGCACCCCACTTCTCGATGAACTCGTCGAACCGCGCCGCTGCAGCGGCCTCGGTGGGGGCGGTGTAGACGGGTCGCAGGTCCTTGGCCATCGCCTCCCAGTACTTGCGCGAGGCATACCGGAAGGTGTTGCGGATCAGGTGCAGCACGCAGGTCTGCACCAGCGTGGGCGGCCACACGGTGGTGATCGACTCCGGCAGGCCCTTGAGGCCGTCGCAGACGACGATGCACACATCGGCAACGCCCCGGTTCTTGATCTCGGTGAGGACTTGGAGCCAGTACTTGGCGCCCTCACCACCGTCGCCGGCCCAGATCCCCAGCACGTCGCGGTGCCCGTCGACGGTGACCCCGATGACCACGTAGAACGGCCGGTTGGTCACCTGCCCGTCGCGGACCTTGAGGTGGATCGCGTCGATGAACAGCACCGGGTAGACCGCTTGGGTCCCATCGGTGGTTGCGAACGACTCCGGAGGGAGCGCTCGTGCCCCGGTACGCGCCGAACAAGATGCCAAGCGCGGTCAAGCGTCGCTACTTCGAATTGATCCGCACTGGGATGAAGGGGGCGGCCGCCGCGCGGGTGGTCGGCGTGTCGACCAGCTGCGGATCCAAGTGGTTCCTCGAAGCTGGCGGCGTGATCATCACCGAACCGCAGCCGGTCTCCTCGAGGTTCCTCACCCTTGAGGACCGGATCACCATCGCCGACGGCCTGCTCCTCGGGCTCGAGGTCAAGCAGATCGCCGGACAGATCGGCAAGTCGTTCCAGACCGTGTACCGCGAGGTGCGCCGCAACAGCAAGCCCGACGGGAGCTATCAGCCTTGGTGGGCCCACAACCAGGCGGTCCTTCGCCGCCGGCGCCCGAAGCCGATCAGGCTCGCCGTCGACCCCCAGTTGCGCGCGCAGGTGATCAAGAAGCTGCGGGAGCGGTGGTCCCCCCAGCAGATCGCCCGATTCCTAGCTCGTGCCGCCGCGATCGCCGACCAGCGCGTCTGCGCTGAGACCATCTACCGCGGGTTGTTCCAAGGCCTGCTCGGCCGCAAGCAGGGAAAGCTGCGCACCGGGCGCTGTGTGCGCAAGCGGCAGCGGCGAGGCGCGGCGCCGCGTAACGACATCCCGAACATCCGCCCGATCAGCCAGCGCCCGGCCAGCGCCGCCGACCGGGCCGAGCCGGGGCATTGGGAAGGAGACTTGATCATCGGGCTGGGTCAGCGGTCAGCGATCGCGACGCTGGTCGAGCGGACCACCCGCTTCGTGGTCCTGGTCGCACTCCCGGCCGGCCACAAGGCGCCGCTGGTGCGCGACGCGCTCATCGCTGCCCTGGCTCCGGTACCGGCGCCGCTGCGCAA
>JAVXWR010000035.1:0-2845 GCA_032230725.1 Actinomycetota bacterium | reverse complement strand
ACCGCGGGGCTGGTGACGATCGAGGACATCCTCGAGGAGATCGTCGGCGAGATCACCGACGAGTACGACACCGCCGAGCACCGCCCCCTGGAGCGTCTCGACGACGGGTCGCTGCGGGTCTCCGCGCGCCTGCCGGTCGAGGACCTCGAGGAGGCCACCGGCGTGGAGTTCGACCGGGAGGACGTCGATACGGTCGGCGGCCTGCTCGCCCAACGTCTCGGTCGGGTGCCGCTGCCGGGGGCGGAGGCCGAGGTCGGCGGCCTACGGCTGCGCGCGGAAGGCGGCGAGGACGCCCGCGGGCGGATGCGGATCGTGTCGCTGCTCGTGTGGGACCCGGACCGGGACGAAGCGCAGCGGAGCTCGGCCGTCGACAAGGCCCCGACCCCGGTGGCGGGCGACGGCGCCGGCGACGGGCAGGGTGGCACCGAGGAGACCCGCGAGGCCGGGCTGGTCGGAGCCCGTGGAGAGGAGCACCGTGGCTGACGCGCCGCGCGCAGGAGCACCAGTGACGAGGGCGGGGGCGGCGGGGGCGGTCCGCTCGCTGCCCGGGCCGAGCCCGCGCCACGACGTCGTCGTCGTCGGGGGCGGGATCGTCGGGCTCGCCGTCCTCACCGCCCTGCTCGACGCGGGCCACACGTCGGTCGCGCTGGTGGAGCGGGAGTCCTCGCTCGCCGCGCACCAGACCGGCCGCAACTCCAACGTCATCCACTCCGGGCTCTACTACGCACCCGGATCGCTCAAGGCGCGGCTGGCGGTCGCGGGCTGCGCGGAGACCAAGGCGTTCTGCGCCGAGCAGGACCTGCCCTTCCTCGAGTGCGGCAAGGTCGTCGTGGCCACCGAGGACGTGGAGCTGGGTCGGATGGCCGAGCTCGTGCGTCGCGGGCGGGCCAACGGGGTCGAGGTGCACGAGCTCGACGCCGCGGGGGTGCGCGACCGGGAGCCCGCGGTGTCAGCGGTCGCCGGGCTGTGGGTGCCCTCGACCGGCATCTGCGACTACGAGGCGATGACCCGCCGGCTCGCCGAGCTCGCCGTCGCGCGCGGCGCGGTGCTGCACACCGGGCGGGCGGTGCACTCGACGGTGCGCCGGCGCCGCGACGTCGTCGTGCGCACCGACTCGGGGGATCTGCTGGCCGGGCAGGTCGTGGTGTGCGCGGGGCTGCGCTCCGACGAGATCGCGCGCGCCTCGGGCTTCGACCCCGGCGTGCGCATCGTCCCGTTCCGCGGCGAGTACTCCGACCTGCGCGGACCGAAGGCCGACGCGGTCCGCGGCCTGGTCTACCCGGTGCCCGACCCGGCGTTCCCGTTCCTCGGCGTGCACGCCACCCGCGGCGTCGACGGCTCGGTCCACGTCGGCCCCAACGCCGTGCTCGCGCTGGCCCGCGAGGGGTACGACTGGCGAACGCTGAAGGTGCGCGAGCTCGCCGGCACCCTCACCGACCCCGGGTTCCTCGCGCTGGCCGCGAAGCAGTGGCGCTACGGGCTGGGGGAGATGCACCGCTCGCTGTCGAAGAAGGCCATGGCGAAGGCGGTCGCGAGGATGCTGCCCGGCACGACGGCCGACGACCTGCAGCCGCCCCACGACGTGATGCGCCGCGCCGGGGTCCGGGCCCAGGCGGTCCGCCCGGACGGGTCGCTGGTCGACGACTTCCTGTTCGTGCAGGACGGCGAGCCCTCGGGCAGTGATCCCACGGTGCTGCACGTGCTCAACGCACCCTCGCCCGCCGCGACGGCCGCGCTGCCCATCGGCCGGGAGATCGTGTCGCGGCTCGAGGGCAAGCACGTCCCGGAAGACGGAGCGGCGTGACGCTCACCTGGGACGAGAACTTCAAGTCGGGGTTCGCCTGCTTCGTCGGGCGGCCCAACGTCGGGAAGTCGACCCTGACGAACGCGCTGGTCGGGCAGAAGGTCGCGATCACCTCGTCGCGCCCGCAGACGACGCGCCACGCCATCCGCGGGATCGTGCACCGCGAGGACGGGCAGCTGGTGCTCGTCGACACCCCCGGCCTGCACAAGCCGCGGACGCTGCTCGGGGAGCGGCTCAACGACGTGGTGCGCACGACGTGGGCCGAGGTCGACGTCGTCGGGTTCTGCGTGCCGGCCGACCAGGAGGTCGGCCCCGGCGACAAGTACATCGTGAACGAGCTGCGCAAGGTCGCCGAACGGACGCCGATCGTCGGGGTGCTCACCAAGACCGACCTGGTCAAGCGCGACGTCGTCGCCGAGCGGCTGCTGGCGCTCTCGCAGCTCGCGGAGTTCACCGAGATCGTCCCGGTGTCGGCGACGCGAGGGGACCAGGTGACGCTCCTGGCCGACCTGCTCCTCGCCCAGATGCCGCCCGGCCCGCCGCTCTACCCCGAGGGCGAGCTCTCCGACGAGCCGGAGACGACGATGATCGCGGAGTTCGTCCGCGAGGCCGCCCTGGAGGGGGTGCGCGACGAGCTGCCGCACTCGCTCGCCGTCGTCGTCGAGGAGATGGAGGCGGGGCGCACGCTGCACATCCGAGCCGAGATCTTCGTGGAGCGGCAGTCCCAGAAGGCCATCGTGATCGGCCGCGGGGGCTCGCGCCTCAAGGAGGTCGGGACGAACGCCCGGACGCAGATCGAGAAGATGCTCGGGACGAAGGTGCACCTCGAGCTGTTCGTCAAGGTGGCCAAGGACTGGCAGCGGGATCCGCGGCAGTTGCGGAAGCTGGGCTTCTAGGCGCGCGTCGCGCTCGAGTGGACCTCGGGGGCTGCCGGGGGAACCGTGGGCGTCCACTCGGCGGCAGCGCACCGCGACAATCGCACGCAACGTGACCGTGCATCGCGCGGCGTGACGCGAGGCCGGGACACGTATCAGGAAACCG
>JAVXWR010000032.1:0-12749 GCA_032230725.1 Actinomycetota bacterium | reverse complement strand
CGGCGCACCTGGTCGCCGGCCCGGGGGGCGCGCGAGAGGTCGGTCGTGGGGTGGTCCACGGGCGGGCCGTCGTGGGGTTCCGGGCGCGGCCGCGCCCAGGCCACGACGACGACCGCGAGCCCGGCCGCGAGCGCCAGCAGCACGACGACGAGCAGCGCCACCAGCCACGAGCCGGTCGTCCACCACAGCAGGAGCAGCGCGACCACGACGCCGCCGAGCACGAGCTTCCCCCGCGGGCCCAGCAGCGGCGGGTGGGCGGGGCCCGTCGTGCTGCCGGGGGCCGGTGCGCTCACGACCAGCCCCCGGCGGCCACGACCCGACCGAGGCCCGGGACCCGGTCGACCACCTGCGTGACGGTCGGCAGGTGGGCCTCGGCCGCGCTGAGCACGGAACTGTCGCGCACCGCCCCGCCCAGGCCCGCGGGCCCGGCCGAGACGAGCAGGGCGCCGCCCGCCACACACAGCACGAGGGCGAGGGCGCCGTGGGCGGCGACCCCGACGAGCCGGTCGAGCAGGTGCGGGCGGGCGACCCGACCGCCGGTCCGGCGGGTGGCGAGGGCGTCCGCGAGCCGGTGGCCCAGACCGAGGCCGACGAGCCCGCCAACGACGACCGCGACGACGAGCAGCGCCGTCGACGACGGGTCCCACCCGGTCGCGAGCCAGCCGCCGAGGAACACGCCGGCCACCGCGCCCACCGCGGACAGCACCAGCGAGGTGCCCCCGCGCCGCCAGCCCTGCCACGCGGCGACGGCGACGATCACGAGCACCACGACGTCGACCAGCACGTCGCTCCCGGGTGTCACGGGTCCTCCTCGGGGTCCGGCAACCATGTCGACCTCGAGTCAAGCCGGGCGGAGCGGCCGGCGGAGGGACCCTTCCGGGAACTAATTCCCCTTCTCGCGCCGACCCGTGACCGCGACCACCCCGGCGATTGTGACCGGGCTCGTGCGGTCAACCCGGTACCGTGGGTAGCGGTAACCATCGGTCTCCGGTACTCCTGGTACCTAGTAAATCCACCAGGCAGAGGAGACACCGTGACCGCGATCGGAGATTCGCCGCTGGCGCGCCGCGTGCGTACCGCCGCGACACGCTTCACCACGCCGCTGCTCCCCGATGACTACCTGACCCTGATCAACCCGCTGTGGTCCGCCCGTGAGCTGCGGGGACGGGTCGTGAGCGTCACGCCAGAGGGCGAGGACGCGGCGACCCTCGTCGTCGAGCCCGGATGGGGCTGGACCTTCGAGCACGCCGCCGGCCAGTACATCGGCATCGGCGTCGAGATCGACGGGCGCTTCCACTGGCGCTCCTACTCGCTGACCACGCCGCCGTCGCGGGACGGCAAGCGGCTCGTGGTCACGGTGCGCGCGATGCCCGAGGGCTTCGCCTCGCGCCACCTCGTCCACGGCATCGCGTCGGGGACGATCGTGCGGCTCGCGCCGCCGCAGGGCGAGTTCGTCCTGCCCGACCCGCTGCCCGGCAAGGTCCTCATGCTCACCGCAGGCAGCGGGATCACGCCGATCATGGCGATGCTGCGCACGCTGGACCGCCGGCACGGGTCGGGCTCGCTCGCCGACGTGACCGTGGTCCACTCGGCTCCGGACGCCGACCGGGCGCTCTTCGCCGGCGAGCTCGACCTGCTCGCCCGTCGCCATCCCGGCTGGCGGGTCGTGCAGCGTCACACCAGGGCCGAGGGCCACCTCGACCTCGCCGGGCTCGACGCGCTCGTGCCCGACTGGCGCGAGCGCTCCACCTGGGCCTGCGGCCCCGCGGCCATGCTCGACGAGGCCGAGAAGTGGTGGGCCGACGCCGGGCTCGGCGAGACCCTGCACCTCGAGCGCTTCTCCGCCGACCTGTCCGGTGGCGAGGCCGAGGGCGGCACGATCACGTTCGCCCGCTCGGGGCGGACCGTCGAGGCCGACGGCGCCACCACCGTGCTCGAGGCCGGCGAGAACGCCGGCATCACGATGCCCTTCGGCTGCCGGATGGGCATCTGCCACACCTGCGTCGCCCCGCTGCGTGCCGGTGCCGTCCGCGACCTGCGCGACGGCACCGAGGCACGCGTCGCGGCGGTCGACGGCACGACCACCGACCAGTCCACCCGCTCCGTCCAGACCTGCGTGAGCGCGGCGTCGGGCGACTGCGTCATCGACCTGTAGGACCCACCGACCGGAAGGAGACCCACCATGGCCATCTCCGACATCACGGAGTTCGCCCACTTGGCCGAGGCCGACGTCGAGGCCCTCGGCGAGGAGTTCGACCAGATCCGTCGCGACGTCGAGGCCTCGCGCGGCGAGTCCGACGCCGCGTACATCCGCAGCATCATCCGCACCCAGCGCCGGCTGAACATCGCCGGGCGCGTGGCGCTGTTCGGCAGCCCGATCCCGCCGCTGTGGGTGGCGGGCGCCGCCCTGCTGGGCGTGGCCAAGATCCTCGAGAACATGGAGATCGGCCACAACGTCATGCACGGCCAGTGGGACTGGATGAACGACCCGGAGATCCACTCGGCCACGTGGGAGTGGGACAACGTCTGCCCCGCCGAGCAGTGGAAGCACTCCCACAACTACCTGCACCACACCTATACGAACGTCCTCGGCAAGGACAAGGACGTCGGCTACGAGATCCTCCGGGTGACGTCCGACCAGAAGTGGAACCCGATCAACCTCGGGCAGCCGGTGTTCAACACCCTGCTGATGCTGCTCTTCCAGCACGGTGTCGCGATCCACGACCTGGACATCGACGGTCTCCTCAAGCGCGACATCTCCGACCCGGAGGAGTTCAAGGCGAAGCTCGAGCAGGTCGGGCGCAAGATGCGCCACCAGATGGGGAAGGACTACCTGCTCTTCCCGCTGCTCACGGGCCCGTTCTTCCTCACGACGCTGACCGCGAACATGGCCGCGAACCTCGTCCGGAACGTGTGGTCGTACGCGATCATCTTCTGCGGGCACTTCCCCGACGGGGCCGAGGTGTTCACCGAGGAGCAGCTGGAGAACGAGACGCAGGGGGAGTGGTACCTGCGCCAGCTGCTCGGGTCGGCGAACTTCACCGGCAACCGGCTGATGCACGTGATGAGCGGGTCGCTCGGCTACCAGATCGAGCACCACCTCTTCCCGGACCTGCCGTCGAACCGGTACCCGGAGATCGCGGAGCGCGTGACGGCGATCTGCGAGAAGTACGACCTCCCCTACACGACGGGTGCGTTCCCGAAGCAGTTCTGGAAGTCGATCCGCACCATCTGGCGGCTCGCGCTGCCGAACAAGAAGTTCGCCGCGGAGCAGCAGGCCCACGAGTCCGAGGGTCTGCGGCGCGAGAACGCGACGACGACGCCGAGCGCGGAGGCCCTGGCCCGCACGGCCGCGTGACGACGGCCCGGTCCCGTTGATCAACAGCACATCCGGCAGGTCCAGGGCCTCACGAGCTGCCCCGTGTGCTGTTGATCAACGGTGGCGACGGGTGGCGGGGGCGCCGCTGGCGGCGCGCACCCCGGCCCCGGAGCCGGTGCCCGCGGACTAGCGTGGGCGGCCGTGCCGATCTCCGCCCACGGTTCCTGGCCCACTCCGGTGACCTCCGAGCTGGTGGTCGCCGCGGCGGTCCGGCTCGACGAGGCGCGCCCCGACGGGACGGGTGCGGTCCTCTGGGGCGAGGGACGCGCGGCCGAGGGCGGCCGGACCGCGCTGGTCCGCCGCGACCCCGACGGGACCTGCACCGACCTGCTTCCCGACGACGCCAACGTCCGCACCGGGGTGCACGAGTACGGCGGCGGCGCGTGGTGGCCACAGCGGACGAGCTCCGAGGAGCCGGGCGTCGTGTTCTACGTCGACTGGGCCGACCAGCGCCTGCGCCGCCTCGCCGACGGCGAGGTGACCGTCCTGACCCCGGAGCCCGCCGTGCGCCGCGGGGACCGGTACGCCGACGGCGACGTCGCGCCCGACGGGACCTGGCTGGTCTGCGTCCGTGAGCACCACCCCCGATCGGCGTGCTCGGATGCATCGCGGACAGCCCCGGCCACCGAGGTGGTCAACGAGATCGTGCGGCTCGACGCGCGGGCACCCTCCGAGCCCGAGGTGCTGGTCAGCGGCCCCGACTTCGTCGCCGCCCCGCGGATCTCCCACGACGGCGACCACCTGGCCTGGGTCGCCTGGGACCACCCCTCGATGCCGTGGGACGACACCGTCCTGTGCGTCCGCGACCTGGGCGACGGCGACGAGGTGATCGTCGCCGGCGGCCCGGGCGAGTCGGTGGGCGAGCCCACCTGGCACCGCGACGGGACGCTCACCTTCCTCTCCGACCGCACCGGCTGGTGGAACCTCTACCGGTGGACCGCCGCCCGCGGCGTCGAGGAGCTCGTGGTCCTCGACGCCGAGATCGGGGTCCCCGCCTGGCAGCTCGGCGGGTCCCGGTACGCCGTGCTCGAGGACGGCCGGGTCGTGTTCGCGCGGTCCTCGGAGGGGTTCGACGCCCTGGTCGTCCGCGAGGTCGACGGCACGCTCACCCGGCTCGACACCGGGTTCACGACGATCCGCTCGGTGCGCGCGGACGGTGCCGACGCGGTCCTCTGCGTCGCCGGCACGCCGACCACCGAGCCGGAGGTGCACCGGGTCGGCACCGACGGCACCGTCGAGACCCTGCGCCCACCCCGCGACCTCGGTCTCGACCCCGCCACGATCTCGGTGCCCGAGCCGATGACGTTCGCATCGGTCGACGGGGACGGCGAGCCCCGCGAGGCGCACGCGCTCTACTACCCGCCCGCCGGCGCGCACGAGGGCCCCGACGGTGAGCTCCCGCCGCTGCTCCTCGTGATCCACGGCGGGCCGACCGGCGCCGCCGTCCCCGTCCTCGCGGTCGGGCTGCAGTACTGGACCAGCCGCGGCTTCGGCGTCGTCGACGTCAACTACGGCGGGTCCACCGGCTACGGGCGCGCCTACCGCGAGCAGCTGCAGGGCGCCTGGGGGATCGTCGACGTCGCCGACTGCCTCGCGGCGGCCCGCGCGCTCGCCGACGCGGGACGGGTCGACCCGGCCCGGATGGCGATCCGCGGCGGCTCGGCGGGCGGTTTCACGACGCTGGCCGCGCTCGCCCGCGCGGACACCCCCTTCGCGGCGGGGGCCGACCACTTCGGCGTCGCCGACCTCGAGGCGCTCGCGCGGGACACGCACAAGTTCGAGTCCCGCTACCTCGACGGGCTCGTCGGCCCCTACCCGGCCGAGCGCGACGTCTACGTCGAGCGCTCCCCGATCCACCACGTCGAGGACTTCGCGACCCCGCTCATCGTGCTGCAGGGCGACGAGGACGCGATCGTCCCGCCGAACCAGTCGGAGATGATCGTCGACGCGCTGCGCGCCCGCGGCGTCCCGGTCGCCTACCTGCTCTTCGCCGGGGAGCAGCACGGGTTCCGCAAGGCCGAGAACATCCGCCGCGCGCTCGACGCCGAGCTGGCCTTCTACGCGCGGCTGTTCGGGTTCACGCTGCCCGCGTCGGAGGGGATCGAGCCGGTGTCCGTCGACAACCTCGCCTGAGGATCCCGCGGCCGGACCAGCGAGATCAGGCCCCCGACGAGGAGGGTGATCACCACCCCGAGCGACACGAACCACGGGAACGCCAGCGGCTGGCCGCCGATGTCGATGCCCAGCGCCGCCCACGCGGTGCCGAGCAGCGTCGTGACGAACGCCACCACCGAGGCCACCCCGTCGGCGCGGGGGATCAGCAGCCCGAGCAGGAACGCGCCGAGCAGCGCACCGTAGGCGTAGGACGCGATCGAGAGGCCGAGCTCGACCACGGGGTTCGCGGTCGTCGTGAACAGCGACGCGAACCCGACCATCACCAGCGCCCACACCCCGGTCATCCACCGGGCGACGGTCAGCATCGTCCCCTCCGCCGGGCGCCACCGCCCCCAGGACTGCACGAGGTCGGCGATCGTCGAGGTCGACAGCGAGTTCAGCGCACTGGACAGCGACCCCATCGTCGCGGCGAGGATGCCGGCGACGAGCAGCCCGGACAGCCCCACGGGCAGGTCGCGCAGGATGAACTCGCCGAAGAGCTGGTCGCTGGTCAGGTGCAGCGTGGACAGCGACGCGCCGCGGTTGCGGGCGAAGAGGAGCGCACCGACCAGCGAGAACAGCGCGAACTGCACCCCGATCGCCACCGCCGAGCCGATCATCGCCTTGCGCCCGTCGGAGAGCGAGCGGCACGAGAGCACCCGCTGGGCGATGAGCTGGTCCGAGCCGTGCGAGCCCATGGTGAGCAGCGCGCCCCCGACGATCGCGGTGACGAACGCGTAGGGGCTCGTCAGGACCGGCTTGGAGAAGTCGAAGACGGTGAACTTCCCGGCGTCCCACGCGGCCGCCCAGCCGGCGGTCCCGACCTGCGTCGAGAGCACGACCACGCAGATCACCGCGCCGACGACGTAGAGCCCCATCTGCAGGAAGTCGGTCCACACGACGGCCTTGATGCCGCCGACGTAGGTGTAGGCGACGGTGACCGCGGTGATGGCCAGGACGATCACGAAGTAGTTGACGTCGAGCCCGAACTCGGCGAGCAGCAGCTTGATCGGGATCGCGCCGGCGAACAGGCGCACACCCTCCGCGAGCAGCCGGGTCACCAGGAACGTCAGCGACGCGAGCCCTTGGGTGTGCCGTCCGAAGCGCTGCCCGAGGTACTGGTAGGCCGAGACGAACCCGCCGTGGAAGTACAGCGGCAGCAGCACGAACGCGACCAGGACGCGCCCGACGAGGTAGCCGACGGCCAGCTCCACGTAGGAGAACGACCCGCCGTAGGCCACCCCCGGCACGCTGATCACGGTCAGCGTCGAGGTCTCGGTGGCGACGATGGAGAACATCACCGCCCACCACGGCAGCGAGCGCTCCCCGGTGAAGTAGTCGCTCGCCGAGCGCTGGCGCCCGGAGAGCTTCAGGCCGATGACGGCGATCGCCACCAGGTAGGCGACGATCACGGCGAGGTTGACGGCGTCGGCGACGGTCACCCCGTCACCTCCTTCCCGGCGAGCAGGACGGTGGCGACCTGCAGGGCGTCGTCGAGGACGGTCACGTCCGCGACCCCGCCGGGGCGCAGCACCCCGAGGTCGGGGTGCGGGCGC
The DNA here is from genome assembly GCA_032230725.1 of Actinomycetota bacterium. Taxonomy (GTDB): domain Bacteria; phylum Actinomycetota; class Actinomycetes; order Mycobacteriales; family Pseudonocardiaceae; genus Actinomycetospora. The sequence continues at coordinate 5,660 of JAVXWR010000032.1, read as the reverse complement.
TGCGCCGGCGGGACGAGGCGCGCCGGGGTCGCCGTGGCGGCGACGAGCGCGGCGGCGAGGTCGATCCCGGCGGCGACGGCGGCGCGGACGCAGCCGGCCAGCGTCGCGGCGCTGCCGGCCAGGGTCCCGTCGGGGTTGCGGACGGCGCCGTCGGCGAGGGTGAGCTCGACGTCGCCGAGCGTGAAGGTGCCCTCGGGCATCCCGGAGGCGGCCGTCGCGTCGGTGATCAACGCCCAGCGCCCGGCGGCGGCGTGGGCGACCACGCGCAGGACGTCGGGGGCGAGGTGGTGGCCGTCGGCGATCAGGGTGACGACCGCACCGGGGTGGGCGAGCGCGGCGGCAGCCAGGCCGGGCGCACGGTGGCCGAACCCGCTCATGGCGTTGAACAGGTGCGTGGCGCCGGAGATGCCGGCGTCGAACCCGGCGTGCGCGTCGGCCGCGGCGGCGTCGGAGTGCCCGGCCATGACGGTGACGCCGCGCGCGGTGGCGACGCGCACCAGGTCGAGGGCGCCGTCGAGCTCCGGGGCGAGGGTCGTGAGGGCCACCTGACCGCCGGCGAGCAGAGCCGTCAGGAGCTCCGGGTCCGGCGCGCGGAGGTGGCGCGGCGGGTGGGTGCCTGCGCGGTCGGGGGAGAGGAACGGGCCCTCGAGGTGGGCGCCCAGCAGCCGGGCGCCCGCCGTGGTCCCGCGCGCCCGGTCGAGGCGGGCGAGCGCGCCGGTCGTCGTCCCCGGAGCCGCCGTGATGATCGTCGGGGCGAGCGCGGTCACCCCGTCGGCGGCCACGGCACGGCGCAGCGTCGCCACCCGGTCGTCGGCCTCCTCGGGGTCCGCCGCGCCGAGCGCCGTGAGGTCGACCCCCGCGTAGCCGTTGCACTGCACGTCCACGAGCCCGGCGACCGCGATCGCCCCGCCCCGCGCCGCCGGGAGCCCGACCGCCTCCACGACGCCGTCCGCCACCGCCACGTCGCCCGGGTGCAGCACGCCCCCGACGAGCGCCGCGGACACGCCCAGCCGTCGACTCACCCGCGCACCCCGCCGTCACCGCGTGAGGGGAACCCCGGTGCCGACGGAGCGACCGGATCCTCCTCTCGTGCCACCACCTCGAGGGAGTGGACCGCGCCGACCGGCTCGGGGAGCCGCAGGGGTGCGTGCCCGGGGCTGATCCGCCCGAGGACCCGCGCCGTGCGCGACCCGGTGGCCCCGGGACGCACACCGGGCACGCCGTGCCAGGTCAGCGCCCCGAGCAGCGCGGTCAGCACCGCCTCCTTGGCCGCGGAGGGCAGGCCACGGTCGTCCGAACGGACGAGGGGCACGTCGCCCAGCGCGGTCGCCAGCGCCGCGCACAGCGCCGGGTTGTCCATGCCGCCCCCGGAACCGACGACCTCGACCGGGGCATGGGCCCGGCACGCGCCGGCCACGGTGCGCGCGGTGAGCGCGACGAGGGTGGCGGCGAGGTCCGTCGCCGTGATCTCCGGGCTCGCGCTGGCCACCGCCGCGTCGAGCGCGGTCGCGGTGAAGAGCTCGCGGCCCGTGGTCTTGGGCGGTGGGGCGGCGTAATAGGGCTCGGCGAGCAGGCGCGCCAGCAGGGCCTCGTCGACGGTGCCCGCCGCGGCGAGCACGCCGTCGACGTCGTAGGGCACACCGGTGGCCCGGTGCGCGACGACGTCGAGCCAGCAGTTCGCCGGCCCGGTGTCGTAGGCGATCACCGACCCCTGGCCGCCAGGGGAGGATCCGGTCGCTCCATCCGCACGCGGGCTCCCCTCGTGCGCACCGGGAGGCGGGACCACCGTCACGTTGGCGATCCCGCCGAGGTTCAGCGCGACCCGCGGGCCGCCACCGTCCGCCAGCCACAGCGCGTCGAGCGTGCTCGCCAGCGGCGCCCCGTGGCCGCCGGCGGCGATGTCGGTGGCGCGCAGGTCGGAGACGACGGGCAGCCCGGTCGCCTCCGCGATCCACGCCGGCTGGCCGAGCTGCAGGCCCCCGGTCGCCCGCGCGTCGGCCATCCCGTGGAACACGGTCTGGCCCAGCCATGCCACCAGGTCACCCCGGACCCCGGCCGTCTCCAGCGCCGCGCCCGCCGCCGCCCCGGCCGCCCGCCCGACGGCGGTGTCCAGCGCCGCGATCTCCCCGACGGTGGTCGTGGCCGGGGGGAGCACCGCGAGCAGGCGTTCCTGCAGGTCGGCCGGCCAGGGCGCACCGAGGTGGCCCAGCACGGTCAGCCGGGCCCCGGCGTCGTCGACCTCGACCTCGGCGACGGCCGTGTCCAGCCCGTCCATCGAGGTCCCGGAGAGCATCCCTACGACGATCACGCGTCCGGCTCCCCGATCGGCGTGCTCCCCTGGTCGGCGCCCGGGCCACCACGGTCCCCGTCGCCCCGCTCGCCCCGTCCACGGTCCCCGTCGCTCCGCTCGCCCCGTCCCACCGCGGCGCGGACCGACCCCGCGGCGGCCAGCCGTTCCCGGGCGGCGTCACCGTCCAGCCCGGCGAGGAGCACGACGAGCGCCGCCCCGACGTCGTCGTGCGCCGCCACGAGCGCGTCGCGGGCCCGGGCGATGTCGACCCCGGCCGCGTCGCGCACGATGCGCTCGGCCCGGCGCCGCAGCTTCGCGTTGGTCACGCGGACCCCGACCATCCACGGCCCGTAGGTCGCCCCGGTCCGCACCATGGCCGCCGTCGTCAGCGTGTTCAGCGCGATCTTCTGGGCGGTGCCCGCCGCCAGCCGCGTCGAGCCCGCGAGCACCTCCGGGCCGGTGACCAGCTCGATCGCCGTCCCCGCGAGCGCCGCGGCCGGGCTGCCCGTCGCGTTGACGACGGCCACCGTCGCCGCCCCGCGCCCGCGGGCCGCCCGCAGCGCCCCCAGCACGTAGGGCGTGCGCCCCGAGGCGGCGACCCCGACCACCACGTCGCCCGACCCGACGCCCAGCCCCTCGCCGTCCGCCCGCCCGGCCCCGTCGTCGTCCTCGGCGGTCTCGACCGCCGCGTCCGCCGCCCCGGCCCCGCCCGCGAGCAGGGCGAGCACGCGCGCCGGGTCGATCCCGAAGGTCGGGGGCAGCTCGGCGGCGTCCTGCATCGCGAGCCGCCCGGAGGTGCCCGCCCCGGCGTAGACGAGGCGGCCGCCCGCGCGGAACGCGTCCGCGACGACGTCGACCGCGGCCGCCAGGGGCGCCGCTGCAGCGGCCACCGCGACGGGCGCGGCCGCCTGCCCGTCGAGCAGGCGGGCGACCAGGTCGGGGGCGGCGAGCACGTCGAGCTCCTCGGAGCCGGCGCGGAGGCCCTCGGTCGGCAGCCCGTCCACCTCGCCGGCGAGCCCCGCCACCACGTCGGGAGCGCGACGCCGCACGACGGCGCGCTCGTGCGGCGTCGTGGGGTCCTCCAGCAGCCGGACCAGGCCCGCGGCCGCGTCGCCGTCCGGGCTCCCCCACGCCAGCTCCGGCCGCGCGGCGGCCAGCCGGGGCGCGAGGGCGTGGGCGAGGCCGCCGACGACGGCGCACTCCGCCCCCGGCGCGGAGCCCCCGGCCGCCTCGACGCTCACGGCGAGCGCGGCGACGGCGTCCTCGACGATCCGTCGTGCCACCCCGTCCCCGCCGTCCGCCGCGGCGAGCACGGCCGGCGCGAACTCCGCGAGCGCGGCGGGGGAGTCCGGGTCCGCGGTGAGCATCTGGCGCGCCGGGCCCGCCAGGGCGGTCGCCGGGCCCGCCCCGTCGAGGGCCCGCAGCGCGGCGCGCAGGCCCTCCTGACCGAGCCGGGCCCCGCTGCCCGCGTCCCCGAGCAGCAGGCCGTGCCCGTCGACGCGCCGCTGCCGGCCGTCGCGCTCGACGCCCAGCGCCACCGCGCCGGTGCCGACGACGAGGACCACCTGGCTGCACGCCCGCGCGCCCGCGAACGCGCCCGCGTGCCAGCCGACGACGTCGGAGGTCACCGCCACCTCGGCCGGGTCGGGTCCCGCCCAGCCCGAGGCCAGCAGGTCGGCCAGCTCCCCGGCCGCGCGCCGGTGGGTCAGTGCCCCGGGGACCCCGACGACGAGGGCCCACGACGTCTCCGGGGGATCGCCGACCGCGGCCCGCAGCGCGGCGGCCACGGTCGCGGCCCCGCCCGGGTCGCCCAGCCCGGCGCCGGTCCTCGTCGTGCGGCGGACCTCGGTCGTCCCCGGCCCGCGCCACAGCACCCGCGCGCCGGACCGCCCCAGGTCGACGGCGACGACGGTCACGGCGCGACCTCGGGGATGCCTCCCGGCGGCGTGAGGTCACCGGGCGGGATGATGTCCATCTCGATCAGGTAGCGGTCCCCCCGCGCGACCGACTCGACCCGTTCCACCACCTCGCCGTGCTGGTCGCGGGAGGTGCGCACGAAGCGCAGCGCCGGTGCCCCCGGCGCGACGCCGAGCAGGCCCGCCTCCTCGGGACCGAGCACCACGGGCGCCACCGACTGCGTGCCCGACCGGATCCGGCGCCCGAACCGCGTCGTGAGGATCTCGTAGTAGGACGCGGTGCCCTCGAGGTCCTCCCCGCGCAGCCCCGGGACCCGGCCGGCCGGGACGTGCAGCGTCTCCAGCGTCATCGGCTCGTCGTCCGCGAGCCGGACGCGGCACACCCGCAGCACGACCTCGCCGCCGGCCATCTCCAGGTGCGCGGCGAGGTCGGAGTCGGCGACGACGAGGTCCGACCAGAGCAACCGCGAGGACGGCGTGAGCCCCCGGCGTCGCATGTCGTCACCGAACGAGGTCGCCATCAGCGGCTGCGCGACGGCCGGCCGGCGGACGAACGTCCCGGCCCCGTGCCTGCGCTGGACGACCCGGCGGGCCATCAGCTCCTCCAGCGCCTTGCGCACCGTGGCGCGGGACACCCCGAACCGGACCGACAGCTCCCGTTCGCCTGGCAACATGGCGCCAGGACCGAGATCGGCGCACAGCGCTGCGATCTGAGTGCTCACCTCGGTCGATCTGGTGGCTCGCACGAGGAGAGGTATAGACCTCTGACCTCCGTGAATTCAAGAGGTACGAACCAGTGCTCATCGAACGTCTCGTCGTGTCGCCGCAGCACGCCTACGAGGGGCGGCCGTCGTACGGGCCGGTGCCGGTCGAGACGTCCTCGCCCCCGTCGATCGAGCTGCGCGCGGGGTACGGCGTCGTCGGGGACCGCTACGCCGGGCGTGCCGCGCACCGCGACGCGGCACTGACGATCATCGCCGCCGAGGCCCTGGAAGCGGTCGCGGCCGAGCTGGGCGTCCCGCCGTTCGACCCCGCCCTCGCGCGCCGCACCGTCGTCACCCGTGGGCTCGACGTCGAGGCGCTGCGCGGCACCGACGTCCTGCTCGACTCCGGCGACGGCCCCGTGCTGCTCGGCGGTCGCCGGCCGGCCGCACCCTGCGCATGGATGGACGTGGTCCTCGCCCGCGGCGCGCACGCCGCGCTGCGGGGCCGCGCCGGGGTGCGGTTCGCGGTGCTCGGCAGCGGCACCCTGCGGGTCGGGCCGCTGTCGGTGACGTTCCCGCCCGGCGAACTCCACGGGACGCGGTCGTTGTTGGACGACGCCGACGACGCCGCCCTGCTCGCCGTCCGCCTCGACCCGGCCCGCGCGGCGGTCGGGACCCATCGGCGGCGGGCCTCGGTCCCACCCGGTCCGCGCTAGGCAGTCGATCATTGTTCGCGCGACGTCGCGGAAA
>JAVXWR010000030.1:0-2815 GCA_032230725.1 Actinomycetota bacterium | reverse complement strand
CTGCGCAAGGTCTACCTGCCGCAGATGGGCGTGATGCTCGTCGTCGTGCTGCCCGTCCTCGCGGCGATGGTGCGGGCCTCGACGGTGATCGCGGTCGTCGTGGGCGGCGCCGCGGTCTGGCTCGTCGGGTTCGTGTTCGAGTCCGTCGGCGACGCGCAGCTGGCCCGGTTCAAGGCGAAGCCGGAGAACAAGGGCACGGTCCTGGACTCCGGGCTCTGGCGCTTCACCCGCCACCCGAACTACTTCGGCGACTTCTGCGTGTGGTGGGGCATCTTCGTCCTCGCCTGCGGGCACCCGGCCGGGCTGATCACCATCGTCGGGCCGGTGCTGATGAGCTACCTGCTCATCGGGGTCACCGGCAAGGAGCTCACCGAGAAGTCCATGTCGACGCGGCCCGGTTACGCCGAGTACGTCGAGCGGACGTCCGGCTTCTTCCCCCTGCCGCCCGGCTCCGCCGCGGCCCGCGCCACCTGAGGAGAACGAATCCCGTGTCCGTCACGCTCCCCGAGGGCCTGGTGGCGCTGCTGCTCCGCCCCGCCCCCTGCTTCGTCGCGACCGTCATGCCCGACGGGTCCCCGCAGCTCACCGAGACCTGGGTCGACACCGACGGCGAGCACATCGTCATCAACGTCGTCGACGGCATGCAGAAGATCCGCAACGTCGCCCGCGACCCGCGGGTGGCCGTCAACGTCGCCGACCCCGACCAGCCCGCGCGCTACTGGGGCGTGCGCGGACACGTCGTGGAGACGACCAGCGAGGGCGGCGCCGAGCACATCGAGGAGCTCTCCCAGCGCTACTTGGGCCGGCCATACCCGGACTTCGGCGGTCCGGGCCGCACCCGGGTGATCATCCGGATCGCGGCCGACTCGATCGCGCACGCGCCCGAGTGGTGAGGTGCGCAGCGCACCTACGCGGCGGCGCGCTTCCGCAGCACGGCGAGCGCGGAGTCCGCGTGCTCGTCGAAGCGCATCTCGCTGCTGATCACCTCGAGGACCGTGCGATCGGTGTCGATGACGAAGGTCCGGCGCTTGATCGGCAGCGCCGGCAGCCACGACCGCTTGGCGTCGAACTGCTTCGCGACGACGCCCTTCGGGTCCGAGAGCAGCGGGTAGTCGAACGCGTTGTTCTCCGAGAACGTGTGCTGCTTCTCCACCGAGTCCGCGCTGATGCCGACGCGCTGCGCGCCGAGCTCGGCGAACTCCGCAGCGAGGTCCCGGAAGTGGCAGCTCTCCTGGGTGCAGCCCCCGGAGGAGGCCAGCGGGTAGAAGAACAGGACCACCGGACCGTCGGCGAGCAGGCCCGAGAGGGTGCGCTCGCGCCCCTGGTCGTCGGAGAGGGTGAAGTCGGGGGCGTGGTCGCCGGCCTTCATGTGCGGTCCCTTCCCGGGCCGGGCCCGGAATCGGCGTCAGTCCTGCGGGACCTTCGTCGGGGCCCGGGGGAGCGGTTCGGGGCCACCGTGTCATCCCCACCCCGCGTGACCCCCACGACACCGCGGCCCGCCACCCGTCGTCATCGACCCGGCGCCCGCACCATGGATCCCGTGACCCTGCCCTTCCTCCGGTCGAGCTCCACCGCGACGCTGCCCCGCCTCGAACCCGCCGTCCCGCACGGCAGCGGCACCGCGGGGGTGGCGCTCGTGCTGCACGGCGGGCGCCCCGACGGCCACCAGGACGCCGGCGGCGTGCTGCTCTCCCACGTGCGGATGGTGCCGTTCGGGCAGGCCATCGCCCGGTGCGTCGGGGCGAGCGACGCGGCCGGGGGCCGGACGGCAGCCCGGCGCGGGGTGGAGACGGCGCTGCTGCGCTACCGGGTGCGCGGGTGGAACGAGCCCGATCTCGACCCGGTCCGCGACGCACGCTGGGCCCTCGACGACGTGCGCCGCCGGCACGGCGACGACGTCCGGGTCGTCCTCGTCGGGCACTCCATGGGGGCGCGGGCGGCGCTGCGGGTGGGCGGCGACCCGAACGTCGTCGGCGTCGCGGCGCTCGCCCCGTGGCTCGGGGGGAACGAGCCGACCGACCACCTGCGGGACCAGACACTGCTGATCGCCCACGGCGACCGCGAGCGCATGACCGACCCGCGGGCGTCACTGGCGTTCGCGACCCGCGTCGCGCGGATCAGCGACCGCGTCGCCCGCTTCGACGTCCACGGCGACGGGCACGCGATGCTGCGCCGGGCGGGGGAGTGGCACGGGCTGGTCGCGCGGTTCACCCTCGCGGCGCTGGGGCTCGAACCGTTCGACGAGGCCGTCGCGAACGCCATGGCGGCCGGCACTCCGAGAGGATTGTCCGTCCCGCTGTAGGACCCCCGATGCCCAAGGAGCTCGACGTGCCTCGTGACCGTGTCGCCGTCCTCGGGGCGGGCGTCTCCGGGCTGACCGCGGCCTACGTGCTGCAGCGCGACCACGACGTCACGCTGTTCGAGGCCCAGGACCGGCTCGGCGGGCACGCCCACACCCACGACCTGCCCACGGTCAGCGTCGACTCCGGCTTCATCGTCCACAACGAGGCGACCTACCCGTACCTGATCCGGCTGTTCTCCGAGCTCGGCGTCGCCACGCAGCCCTCCGAGATGTCGATGAGCGTGCGCGACGAGGCCTCCGGGCTGGAGTACGCCGGGGCGCGCGGCGCGGCCGGGCTCTTCGCGCAGCGCCGCAACGTCGTCAACCCCCGCCACCTCGGCATGCTCGCCGAGGTCCTGCGCTTCCACCGCGCGGCGCGGCGGGTGCTCGCGGGCCACACCGACCTCGACGAGGAGGTCACCTTCGGCGAGTTCCTGCGCCGGCACCGGTTCTCCCGCCACTTCGTCGACACCT
>JAVXWR010000867.1:0-3407 GCA_032230725.1 Actinomycetota bacterium | reverse complement strand
TGCGGCGTCGCTCAGGTGAACCACGAACAGGTCCCTTCCGTGTTCTCGGGTGGTAGTGATCTGCGCTGCCGTGCCGCACAACGAACGGGACCAGGGCGTCGATGACCACCGCCACCTGCGACGTCGTCACCAACGAAACCTCGGTGGGGGCGACGGCGGTCGAGGCGCGTGAGGCCTCGACGAAGTGCAGCCATCTGAACGGGTTGCTGCGCCGCGCGCCGGTGGCGGCAGCCGGGGTGGTGGTCGTGGTCGCGGTGGTGGTCCGCCTCGGGACGGTGGCGGTGCTCGACGGGGTGCGTGCGGTGTCGCCGGGCGCGCTGGTGCTGGCGCTCGTTCTCGGGGCGGTGACGACGGCGGCGTCGGCGGCCCGGTGGTGTCTGGTCGCCCGGGGGCTGGGCCTGCAGATCGGGTTCGGCGGCGCGGTGGGCGACTGCTACCGGGCGCAGTTCCTGAACTCGGTGCTGCCCGCGGGCGTGCTCGGCGACGTGCACCGCGCAGTCGATTCCGGGCGTCGCAGCGATGATCTCGGGCGCGGGGTGCGAGCGGTGGTGCTCGAGCGTGTGGCCGGGCAAGTGGTGGTCGTGCTGGTTGGGGTCGCGGTGCTGCTCGCGATGCCGAGCCCGGTGCGGGGCCTACTGGGCGGCCCCGGCGATATCGGCCCGGCGGCCGTCGTGACGGCGGGGGTCCTGCTCGCACTGCTCGGCCTCGCAACAGTCCCGCGCGTGCGCCGCGCGATGCTCACCCTCGCCGTCGCGACCAGGGACGGGCTACTGAACGCCCGAACCGGGCCCGCCGTCGCGGCCCTGTCGCTGGTGGCCATGGCGGGACACATGGCCTTGTTGGTGGTGGCCGCCCTGGGGGTGGGGGTGCGGGCGACGCCCGCAGAGTTGCTACCCCTGTTGGTGCTGTGCCTGCTCGCGATGGGACTGCCGCTCAACGTGGGTGGGTGGGGGCCGCGGGAGGCGACGGCGGCGACGGTGTTCGGTGCCGCCGGGCTGGGCGCGGACACGGGCCTGGCGACCGCGGTGGCCTTCGGCGTCCTGGCTCTGGTCTCGACGCTGCCCGGACTCGGGGTGCTCTTGCTGCGCCGGACGGTCCAACGTCCAGCCCGCCGCCGTTCACATGTCTGGCACGCCGCCGTGCCAGTGGTGTGAGTCGCGGCGCGACCGAGTTCGGCGATGTGTGTCTTCACACACCCAGCTGGGTTTGTCAAGACACACATCGCCCCATGTTCGCGACGAACGCCGCGACCAGGAGGGATGACTCCACCCCGAGATCGAGCAGAACCAGGCGCCGCCGGATCGCGTCGTGACCGACAGATGAGCCCGATAGGAGGACGAAGCGATGAGCACGCCGACCACCGGCCACGCCACGGTGCGGTACTTCGGCGGGGCCAACGCCGCGGCCGGAACCACGTCCGAGCGGGTCGCCCTACCTCCCGGTACCTCCGTCGAGGACCTCGTCGCGACGCTCACCGCGACCCACGGTGTCGCGCTGCCGCGAGTTCTCGCGGCTTCGAGCTTCCTCCTCGACGAGGTCGCGATACACGAGCGCACCGCGGTCGTCCACAACGGAGCCTTCCTCGATGTGCTCGCACCCGCCGCCGGCGGATGAGACCCGCGATCACCCATCCCGGCGACAAACCCGCGGCGACACTTCGAGCCCGCTCGTCGCGGTGATCTTCAGTTGATCTCGGGCCACAATCTGGTCCACGAACTGCTTCCCAGTATTGCCTCTGATGCCCAAACGATCACCTGTGGTGCCTACTGTTGCCCAGCAAACCTGGCATGCACGCCACGGTGCGCACCGCCATCGGCCGCCGGGCCGACGTTCTTGCCAGCGGACCGGGAGCGGCGGGCGACGGGGACAGGCAGCCAGTCTCCTATGTCGCCCGCGACCACGACGAGGCTTTGCGCGCCGACCTGGCCGCCGTGGTGCGTGATAAGAATCCGGCGTTGATCCTGCTGCGCGGGACGTCCTCGACCGGCAAGACCCGCAGCTTGTTCGAGGCCATCCACGCCTGCTGCCGCAACACGACCGGCGCCGCGGGCGGCTCGAGCGCCCGGCGGGGGTGGCGGCGCCGGCCAGGGGCTGCTCCGGGCTGGGTGGTGGTACGCCCAGCCGGGCGCGAGGCGCTGCGAGGGCTTGCCGGCTCGGGCCTGCGGGGCGGGCGCCGACGGCGCTGTGCTCAACGAGCTGCAGGGTTTCCTCGGCCCGAACGGGACCGGGCTTTCCCGCCGGCTGCTCGACGAGCTTCACGCCACGGCCGGGGACGTGCCGCTGGTCGTGGTCGCCACCGTGTGGCCCGACAAGCTCCGGAACGCCACCGCCGGTGGTGCTGAGGACAATCGGGACATCCGCGAGCTCCTGGCCGAGCCCTCGTCGTACGTGCGGCGCCACGACGTGGCAGCACGCCTATCCGTGGTTGAGCGGACCCGGGTGGGGCAGGTTCTCGAGGCGCACCCGGATCCGCGGATGCGGCGGGCGCTCGACGATCCGGTGTTCGGGTTCACCCAGGCACTGGCTGGGGCCGGCGAGCTGCTCGAGTTCTACCGCGATCCCGGCCGCGGACCGGGCGTGGCGCTGGTCCTCGACGCCGCCGCGGACTACCGCCGCCTCGGCGGCCAGGCCGCTCTCCCCCGAAAGCTGCTCACCGCGATGGCGCGGGCGCTGTGGGACGACAGCCACGGAGATGAGGCACCCGACCCCGGCCTGTTCGACTGGGCAGTCACGACCGCGGCCGGCCGGCTGCGCGACGACCTCGCTGGCGTCCGCGCCCTCATTCCCTTGGCCTCCGGTGGATACGGACTGGCCGACTACCTCGAAGCGCACCTGACCAGCGCCCGTCGACACTGCCCCGTCTCGGACTCGGTGTGGGACGCACTGCGGGATCACGCCCCGACCGGTGATCTCCTCCACGTGGCGACGGCGGCCAGCAGGCATGCCCGGGTGGGCATCGAGGGCCAGGTCTGCCGCCGCGCGGCTGCCGCCGCCGAACCCGGCGCGCATGTACGCCTTGCCTTCTGGCTCCAATTGCGGGGTCGTCCCGCCGCCGAGGTCGAAGGGGTGATCCGCGAGGGCACCGCCGCCGGGGACCCCGGCGCCCGCCGATTGCTCATCGACTGGCTGAAGAACCAGAGCCGACCCGCCGCCGAGGTCGAACAGGCGATCCGCGACGCCGCCACGGCCGGAGACGACTGGGCCCACTGCCGCCTTGCCGAGTGGCTCGCAAGCCAGGACCGTCCCGCCGCCGAGGTTGAACAGGCCCATCGCGAGGCCTGAGGTCCCCCCGCTTTCCCGGAGTCTTTGAAGACTGGTTCGATCTTGAGGATCGGGAAGGAAGGCTCTGGTGCCAGCACCGAAGAAGTACCCCGACGAGCTGCGGGACCGCGCCGTGCGGCTCTATC
>JAVXWR010000844.1:0-5975 GCA_032230725.1 Actinomycetota bacterium | reverse complement strand
CGTGGTCCGGCGTTCCGGCAGGGGCGCCCCTGGCCCGTCTATTCGAGCGAAGGGGCCCCTCGCTCAGTTCGGGTTGCTCGAACGGGCAGCGCCGCCGTCAGGCGCCGGTCGCGACCGGCCGCTTCGCCGCGCACCAGTTCGACCACGACCCGACGTAGAGCGCCACGGGGTCCTCCGGCGGGCGCACCCCGGCGATCTCGGCGGCGAGCACGAGCATCGTCGCGCTGACCCCGGAGCCGCAGTAGGCCCCGACCGGCCCGGTCTCGCCGACGAGCCCTCGCAGCGTGGCCGCCAGCTCCTCGGCGGGCCGCCACCGGCCGTCGCCGTCGAGCAGGGACCCGGCCGGGAGGTTGCCGGCCCCTGGCACGTGGCCCGCCACCGGGTCGATCGGCTCGCTCTCGCCGCGGAAGCGCTCCGGCGCCCGGGCGTCGAGCAGCACGCCGCGCTCGGCGACCTCGACCGCGGCGTCGGCACCGAGCACCGGCATGGCGCCGGCCGTGATCGCGATGTCGCCGGGCCGGCGCGCCCCGCCCGACTCGGTCGAGGTCGGCCCGCCCGCCGCGGTCCAGGCGTCGAAACCGCCGTCGAGCACCCGCACCTGCGCCGGCGCCAGCCCCGCCCAGCGCAGCACCCACCACGCCCGCGCCGCGGCCATCCCGTCGCCCGCGCCGACGCCGTCGTGGACGACGACGGGCGTCGCCCGCCCGATCCCGGCGCGACGCAGCGTGGTCTGCAGGTCGTCGGGGTCGGGCAGCGGGTGGCGCCCGGCGGGACCGGGCGGGCCGGCCAGGTCGCCGTCCACGTCGAGGAACACCGCCCCGGGCACGTGCCCGGCGTCGAAGTCGGGCTCCCCGACGGGGTCCGGCCGGCGACGCGGCTTGCGGGCGGGCGGGCGGCCACCCGGCGGCGGGACGAGGCGCCACCGGACGTCGAGCACGACGGGGCGCCCGTCGATCCCGGCGGGCCCTCCGGCGAGCTCGGAGATCAGGTCCGGGGCGGCGACGAGCGGTGCTGCGGGGGTCGACACGCACCCATCGTGCCTCCCGCCGGGTCGCGCCGCGTCCGGGTGTCACACCCCCTCGGTAGGATCGGGTACGGCACCGGAAGGGGTGGGGATGAACGACCTCATCGACACCACGGAGATGTACCTGCGCACCGTCTACGAGCTCGAGGAGGAGGGCGTCACGCCGCTGCGCGCGCGGATCGCCGAGCGCCTCGAGCAGAGCGGCCCGACGGTGAGCCAGACCGTCGCGCGCATGGAGCGTGACGGTCTCGTCCAGGTGGCCGGCGACCGCCATCTCGAGCTCACCCCCGAGGGCCGCGCCAAGGCCGTGTCCGTCATGCGCAAGCACCGGCTGGCCGAATTGCTGCTGGTCAACGTCATCGGCCTGGAGTGGGAGCACGTCCACACCGAGGCCTGCCGGTGGGAGCACGTGATGAGCGAGGCCGTCGAGAAGAAGGTCTTCGCGCTGCTCGGCGAGCCCTCGGTCTCCCCGTACGGCAACCCCATCCCGGGACTCGACGAGCTGCGCGGCGGGCTCACCGAGCTCCCCACCCGCACCCCGACGCCCGACGAGGCGGGCCTCGTCCGGCTCGACGAGTTCGCGCGCTCGGGCGGCGGCAAGGTGATCATCCGCCGCATCGCCGAGCACGTGCAGCTCGACGAGGCCCTCATGGTCCGCCTGAAGTCGGCAGGCGTGCTGCCCGGCAGCGACATCGAGGTCGTGGGCATCCCCCGCTTCGGGGACGCCGTGAACGTCGGCCACGGCGGGCAGCGCTCCGAGGTCGACCCGCTGGTGGCGCACGCGGTGCTCGTCCGCGCCGTCTGACCGCCTCCCGCGCTGAGCTACCCCACAGGGCGGTACGTCAGACTCGGGGACATGAAGCTGCTCGTCACCGGAGGCGCGGGCTACGTCGGCAGCGCGTGCACCGCGCACCTGCTCGCCGCCGGCCACGAGGTCACCGTCCTCGACGACCTGTCCACCGGGCACCGCGACGCCGTCCCGGCCGGGGCCGCGTTCGTCGAGGGCGACGTGGCCACCGCGGCCGACGAGGTCCTCGGGACCGACTCGTTCGACGGCGTGCTCCACTTCGCCGCTCGCTCGCTGGTCGGCGAGTCCGTGGTGGACCCGGCCAGGTACTGGCACGGCAACGTCGTGACCTCGGTCGCGCTGCTCGACGCCGTCCGCGCCCACCGGGTCCCCCGGCTGGTGTTCTCCTCGACCGCCGCCACCTACGGCGAGCCGGAGACCAGCCCGATCACCGAGGACTCCCCCACCCGGCCCACCAACCCCTACGGCGCGACGAAGCTCGCGATCGACCACGCGATCGCCTCCTACGCCGCGGCCTCCGGCGGGGAGCTCGGCGCGGTGTCGCTGCGCTACTTCAACGTGGCGGGCGCCCACCGCCCGGCCGAGGGCCCGATGGTCGGCGAGCGGCACACCACCGAGACCCACCTCATCCCCCTCGTGCTGCAGGTCGCGCTCGGGCAGCGGGCGCAGGTCTCGATGTTCGGCGACGACTGGCCCACCCCCGACGGCACCTGCGTGCGCGACTACATCCACGTCGACGACCTCGCCGCCGCCCACCTGCTCGCACTCGACGCGGCCGGGGAGCGCGGTGGGCACCTGGTGTGCAACCTCGGCAACGGCACCGGGTTCTCGGTCCGCGAGGTCGTCGAGGCGTGCCGGCGGGTCACCGGCCACCCGATCCCCGCGGTCGTCGCCCCGCGCCGCGCCGGCGACCCCGCGGTGCTCGTCGCCTCCGCGCAGCGGGCGCGCACCGAGCTGGGCTGGACGCCGCGGCGCGGGGACCTCGACGGCATCGTCGCCGACGCCTGGGCGTTCGCTCAGGCCCCCCAGGTGGCCGCCGCCCCGTGAGCCTGATCCTCTTCGACCTCGACGGCACCCTCGTCGACTCCGGCCCCGGCATCCGCGCCTCGGTCCGGCACGCGGCGGCCGCCGTCGGGATCCCCGAGCCCACCCCCGAACAGCTGCGCCTGCTGATCGGGCCGCCGTTCCCCGCCGCGTTCCGCGACGTCCTCGGGGCCGACGTGCCGACCGGCGAGGCGATGATGACCGCGTACCGCCAGGTGTACGGCGCGGGCGGGATGTTCGACGTCACGCTCTACGAGGGGATCGCGGAGGCGCTCGACGAGCTGGTCGGCCGCGGCGACGTCCTCGCCGTCACCACGAGCAAGCCGGCCGTCTACGCCCGCGAGATCGTCGGGCACCTGGGGCTGACGGGGTCCTTCGCCGGCGGGGTGCACGGCGCCGCGGTCGACGGCAGCGTCGAGGGTAAGGCCGCGGTCGTCGGGCTCGCCCTCGCCCAGCACGGCGGCGGACCCGTGGCGGGCCTGGTCGGCGACCGCCACCACGACGTCGAGGGCGCCCGGCACCACAACCTGCCCTGCCTCGGGGTGTCGTGGGGGTTCGGGGGCCGCACCGAGCTCGAGGCGGCGGGCGCGGCGGCCGTCGTCGACAAGCCCGCCGAGCTGCCCGCCGCCCTCGACGCGCTCGGCTGATCACGCCGCCAGCCGCGCGCCGGCCTCGGCGGCCGCTCCGGCGATCATCTCCCGGACCGATCCCGGGTCGATCCCGGCCGTGACGATGGTGGCGAGCAGCCGGCTGAGCTGATGGTCCGGATCGGCGCCCATCGCGCGCTCCAGGGCCACGGTCAGCGTCGCGCCGCCGCCGTGGTCCAGCGTCGCGAAGGCCAGCAGGGTCGCCGGTTCCGCGACCTCCGGGGCAGGCACCGCCCGGACCAGCACCATCCAGAGCCGTTCGGCGTCCACCGGGTCGACCGCGGCGTCGTGCCCCGCGGCGAACCCCAGGCAGACGTCGCGCACCCGCGGATCGCGCAGGGCGACCGCCAGCCGCGCGATCTCCTCCTCGCCGAGCACCACGCCGCGCCCGAGCTCGGCGGCCGCGTGCCGGACGGCGTCCAGGTCCCGCCGGGCCGCGGCGAGGCCGGCGAGCTCCCGGTCGGTCAGCGCGGCCTCGTAGGCGTCGTCCACGAGCTCGCGGCGCCGGCGGCCGCGGACGGCCGGGTCGGGCGCCAGCGCCGCCTCCACGTCGTCGCGGGAGCCGTACGTGACCTTGCCGATCGCCGCGGACTCGGCGGCGGCGAGGGTGCCGGACGGGTCGGGGAGGGTCCCGGTGCACCCGCAGGAGCCGTAACAGCGCCAGGGGGCCCCGGCGGCGACCCGCGGCGCCCACACCGCGCTGGTCACCGGCACCTCGAGCGCGGCGAAGGCGTCGGTCAGCGCGTCGACGACGGCCCCGTGCGGCGGGCGCCCACCCGGCTCCTCCGGCCCGGCGCCGGAGACGACGACCACGACGACGGAGTCGGGCTCCGCGCGCTCCAGCCGCCGCCGCAACGCGTCCGCCAGGGCCCGGGCGATGTCCCCGCGCTCGACCCCCGCCGGGGCGGGCTCGGGCACCAGGTCGATCCGCGCCATGCCCCCGACGCGGCTGCGGGTGCCCCGGCGGTGCATCGCGATCGCCACCACCGACTCCTCGGGGACGAACCCCAGCATCGTCGGGAGCGAGGCGACGAGGTCCTCGGGTCCGGAGACCCGGACGACCACCTCGTCGTCGGGCGGGCGGGGCGTCCGGGACGTCCGGGCCGGCGGGGGCGGCGGGGGCGCGGAGAGGCGGGGCGGTCGGCGACGCTTGCGGGAGCTCATGTCCCTGCGACTCCGCCCGGGGCGATCCGGATCCACGGATCACCCGGACGGCCGCACGGTCACCCGAGGTGTCACCGGGACGTCACGTCGGGTCGCTTGCCGCGCCGATGATCGCGGGTCAGGCTCGCGGGCGTGACCAGCGCCGCGGACGGCACCGTCCGGCACGACTACGACCTGCTCGTCATCGGCTCCGGGCCCGGCGGGCAGAAGGCCGCGATCGCCGCGTCGAAGCTCGGGAAGCGGGTGGCGGTCGTCGAGCGCCGTGGCATGGTCGGCGGCGTCTGCACCCAGACCGGCACGATCCCGTCGAAGACGCTGCGCGAGGCCGTGCTCTACCTCACCGGCTACGCGATGCGCGGGCTCTACGGCGAGAGCTACCGCGTCAAGCAGGACATCACCGTGCAGGACCTGCTGGCGCGCACCCACTTCGTCATCGGTCGCGAGGTGGAGGTGATCCGGGCGCAGCTTCAGCGCAACCGCGTCGACCTGCTCAGCGGGTCGGCGCGGTTCCTCGACCCCCACGCCGTCGAGGTCGTGGGAGAGCCGCGGGGCGCACGCAGCGACGGGGGACGGTACCGCGGCGAGCACCAGACGGTCACCGCTGACAAGATCGTCATCGCGACCGGGACGCGCCCGGCCCGGCCGCCGGCCGTCGAGTTCGACGACCGCCGCGTCGTCGACTCCGACGGCATCCTCGCCATGGAGACGGTCCCGGCGAGCATGGTCGTCGTCGGCGCCGGCGTCATCGGCATCGAGTACGCCTCGATGTTCGCCGCGCTCGGCACCCGCGTGACCGTCGTCGAACGCCGCCCGCAGATGCTCGACTTCTGCGACACCGAGGTCGTGGAGTCCCTGAAGTTCCACCTGCGCGACCTCGCGGTGACGTTCCGCTTCGGCGAGGAGGTCGCGAGCGTCGGGGTCTCCGAGCGCGGCACCGTGACGACGCTGGTCAGCGGCAAGAAGATCGCCGCCGAGACGGTGATGTACTCCGCCGGGCGCCAGGGGGTCACCGACGAGCTCGGCGTCGAGAAGGCCGGCCTCGAGGTCGACGCCCGCGGGCGCATCGCGGTCGACGAGCACTACCGGACCCCGGTGGAGCACATCTACGCCGTCGGCGACGTCATCGGTTTCCCGGCACTCGCCGCCACCTCGATGGAGCAGGGGCGTCAGGCCGCGTACCACGCGTTCGGCGAGCCGGTCGGCAACTCCAACGACATCGCGCCCTACGGCATCTACACGATCCCCGAGATGTCCTACTGCGGGGCCACCGAGGCCGAGCTGACGGCGA
>JAVXWR010000834.1:0-5474 GCA_032230725.1 Actinomycetota bacterium | reverse complement strand
TCGGGCCCGGGGCGGTCGGGGCCGGGACGATCAGGGCTGGGACGGTCCTGGCCGCGCCGTTCCTGGGCCCGGCGCTCCTGGGTGCGCCGTTCCTGCGCGCGCCGCCGGGACCCGCGCAGCCCGAGCTGGCGTGAGCCGGTGCCCGCCCGGTCGCGGTTCATCGTGCGGCGTCCCGCCCGGGCGGCGGCACCGGCCACGCGCCGCGGCAGTGGCCGCCGCGGCGGCAGCAGGCCGAGCCGGCGGTGGGCGCGCCGGACGGCCCGGCGCTGCCGCGGCGGGACGTGCCAGACCTCGGGGTGGCGCTCCAGCCAGCGGTACCGGTAGGCGGCGTAGGGGAGGTGGCCCAGGTAGAGCAGGATCGCGACGGGGTAGAGCGCGAACGGGACCGCGACGACCGCCGCCGCGGCGAGCGCGACCAGCACGAGTGCCGGGGCCACGGCCGCCGGCGGGACGCGCACGCTCTTGAGCGACGCCGTCGGGATCCGCGAGATCATCAGCCCGGCGGAGAGCACCGTCCAGATCGCGACCGTCACCGGCGCCGACCACCAGCCCGGGCCGAGGAGCAGCTCCGTCGCCAACGGGGTCAGCGACACCAGCGCGCCCGCCGGCGAGGGGACGCCGACGAAGAACTCGCCGGCGAAGGGCGGGGCCTCGGCGGCGGCCTCCGAATCGGAGAGCGTGTTGAAGCGCGCCAGCCGCAGCGCGGTGGACACCACGAGGACGAGCGCCACCACCCAGCCGACCCGCAGATCGTGCAGCGACCAGAGGAAGAGGATCAGCGCGGGTGAGACGCCGAACGAGACGCAGTCCGAGAGCGAGTCGAGCTCGGCGCCGATGCGGCTCGAGGCGTCGAGGAGACGGGCGAGCCGGCCGTCGAGCGCGTCGAACACCCCGGCCAGGGCGATCGAGGCGATCGCGCCCACCTCGTTGCCGGCCAGCATGAACTGGACGCCGGAGAGCCCGGCGCACAGCGCCAGGACGGTGACGGCGTTGGGCAGCAGGCGCACGCCGGGCGCGGTCGAGGCGGGCACCGCGCTCAGCTCCCGTCGCCGGGGACGGGCGGGAGCTCGGCGAGCACGGTCTCCGCGCCCACCGTGCGCTGGCCGACCTCGACGCCGACCGTCGAGCCCGGCGGCAGCAGCAGGTCGACCCGCGAGCCGAAGCGGATCAGCCCGTAGGTCTCGCCCGCGGCCACCTCGTCGCCCACGGCCACGTCGCACACGATCCGGCGCGCGACCAGGCCCGCGATCTGCACGACGGCGAGGTCGCGGCCGTCGGTGTCGCGCAGCCACAACGAGGTGCGGGAGTTGCCCTCGCTGGCCTCGGGCAGGTCGGCCGAGACGAACGTGCCGGGGCGGTGCTCGACGGCGAGGACCTGGCCGTCGACGGGCATGCGCTGGACGTGCACGTCGTAGATCGAGAGGAACGTGCTCACGCGGGGCCGCGGGCCGGACGGGAAGCCCTTGGCCACGAGCTCGGGCGGCGCCTCGGCGTCGCCGATCACGGACAGGGTGCCGTCGGCCGGGGCGACCGCGATGCCGCCGCGGCGGGGGGTGGTGCGCCGCGGGGACCGGAAGAAGGCGGCGACGGCGGCGATGCCCAGGACGGCACCGAGCGTCCCGCGTCCGCGCGTGGCGCGGAGGGCGAGCGCGCCGGCGGCCACGGCGCCGATGACCGGTCGCCCGCCCGGGTGCAGCGGCGGCAGCGTCTCGCGGACGAGGTCGACCGCGTGCAGGACGGGATGGCGGCGGGGCGCGGGCAGGCGCTCGCGGGCGGTGGCACCCGGGTCACCGGGCGCGGGGGAGCGGTCGGGCGCGACCATCGGTATGGGATCCCTCGGTCGAGGTGCGGACACCGCGAACCTATCGGGCGGGGCAGGGGGGACCCGCAGCCCAGTATTCCGGGTTGGCGCTGTCGTGGTGCGGGACGGGAAGCCGGGGCCGCCATCCCCCGAGACGGCGACCCCGGCGGTAACCGCTCGTCCGCTCCCCAGCGACAAGCGGTTGGTCGACGGTGATCGTCACTCGATCGCCCATCGGACTACCCCGGTCGAACTCGATGGCGTGTGCGCCATGAGAGTCCTCACACATGGTGCCCGATCATCGTCGGGATCCCAAGGGCGATTCCTTCGCCCGGCCCAGCGCAACCACTCGAACGGGGTCTCGACGGGCCCTCCGGGTGCGGTCGGCAGGTCACGGCAGGGCGTCGAGGAGCCAGACCTCCACCTCGCTGCCCGCCGCCACCTCCGTCACGTCCTCGCCGACCACGAACAGGCAGTCGGCGTGGGCGAGCGCCGCGAGCAGGTGCGACCCGGCGGCCCCGACCGGGCTCACCGTGCCGGTGACCGCGTCGAGCCGCCCGCGGCGGAACTGGCGTCGCCCGGCAGGCGAGCGCAGGTCCTCCGCGACCCGCGCGGTCACCCGCGCCCGCCCGGGGTGCGGATGGCCGGCCGCCGCGCGCAGCACCGGCCGGACGAACACCTCGAACGACACCAGCGAGCTCACCGGGTTGCCCGGGAGGGTCACGACGGGGACGGCGTGCCCGTCGTGGACGTACCGCCCGGCGCCCTGGGGCATGCCGGGCTGCATCGCGACCTTGGCGAAGGTGACGCCCCGGGAGGCGAACGCGTCCTTGACGACCTCGTAGGCCCCGGCACTCACGCCCCCGGAGGTGATGAGGAGGTCGGTGGGCTCGGTCAGGGCGGCGTCCAGGGTCCCGAGGAACTCCTCGACGTCGTCGGGGACGAAGCGCAGCAGTCGCGACTGCCCGCCCGCGTCGTCGACGGCCGCGGCGAGCATCGGCCCGTTCGACTCGTGGATCTGGCCGTGGCGCAGCGGCTGCCCCGGCGCGACGAGCTCGGAGCCGGTCGAGAGCACCAGTACCCGTGGGCGCCGGTGGACCGGGATCTCGGCGGCGCCGACCGCGGCGGCGAGCCCGATCTGCGCGGGGCCGAGCACGGTGCCCGCCGTGAGGACGACCTGCCCGGCGGTGACGTCCTCGCCCGCACCCCGCACGCTCTGCCCGGCGTCGACGGCCTTCGCCACGGTCACCGTCGCCCCCGGGCGGCCACCGTCGGTCCACTCGACCTGGACCACCGCGTCGGCCCCCTCCGGGAGCGGGGCGCCGGTCATGATCCGGTGCGCGGTCCCCGGGACGAGCGGCGGGCCGTCGACGCGGCCCGCGGGGATGTCCTCGGGGACGGGCAGCGTCACCGGCGCGGCCGCGAGGTCCGCGGCACGCACCGCGTAGCCGTCCATCGCGGAGTTCGCGAACGGCGGGAGCGCGACCGGCGAGGTGAGGTCCGTGGCCAGCACCCGGTCGCGGGCCCGGGCGAGCGGGACGGTCTCGGTGCCGGTCGGCGCGACGAGCGCGGCGACGGCGGCGACGTGCTCCTCGACCGGGCGCATCGTGGCGGGGTCGCCGTGGTCGTGCCCGTGCCCGTGCCCGTGCTGCCGTGCGTCGTCGCCCACGGCGTCATCGTGCCCGCCCGGGCACGCCGCGGCTCGAGCGGACCCGGGCGGTCGGACCCGGCGACTACCCTGCGCACCGTGTCGGTTCCCCCGTCGGACGCCGGGCCGGGCGACTCCCGGTCGGGCTCCCCGGCGCGCTCCGACGAGGACCTGAGCGGCAGCTCGCTCGGCCGGTTCCGGGTGGAGTCGGTGATCGGCCGGGGCGGCATGAGCACCGTCTACCGCGCCACCGACACCCGGCTCGACCGGCGCGTCGCGCTCAAGGTGATCGACCCCGCGCTGGCCCGCGACGACGAGTTCCGCGCCCGGTTCCTCGAGGAGGCCCGGAACACCTCGGCCGTCGACCACCCGCACGTCGTGCCCCTCTACGACGTCGACCACGCGCCCGGCCCCGGCGGCGAGGAGCGGCTCTACATCGCGATGCGCCACGTCGACGGCCGCGACCTCGCGACGCTCATCGGGGGCCGCCCGCTCGCCCCGGAGCGCGCGCTGCGCCTGCTCGACCAGGTGGCCGACGCGCTCGACGCGGTGCACGCCCACGGCCTGGTGCACCTCGACGTCAAGCCCGCGAACGTGCTGGTCGAGACGCGCGGCGGGCTCGAGCACGCCTATCTCGCCGACTTCGGTCTCACCCACCGCGGCGCGACCGGGCACCGCACGCACGCCGGGGACTTCCTGGGCTCGCCCACCTACGCCGCGCCCGAGCACCTGCGCGGCGAGCCCGTCGACGCGCGCACCGACCTCTACTCGCTGGGGTGCGTGCTCTTCACCTGCCTCACGGGTCGCGCGCCCTACCGCGGAACGGTCACGGAGGTCATCGACGCGCACCTCGCCGGGAAGGTGCCCGCCGCGACGGAGGTCCTCGGGGCGACGGTCTCGGGCGCCCCGCCCCTGGGTCGTGGAGTGGACGAGCTGATCCGCCGGGCCCTGGCGACCGACCCGGCCGTCCGACCGGGGAGCGCCCGGGACCTGGTGGCGGCCGCCCGGGCGGCGCTGGCCCGACGCCCGCCGCCCGGAGTCGCGCGGCCCACCCCGCCCGTCCGTCCCGCCCCGCCCGCCGGGTCCGCTCGGCGCGAGGGGAACCCTGGTGCGACCGGACCCTCCCCTCGCGGTGCGGCCGGCCCCGGCCGGCGGCCACCCGGGCCCGCGCCCTCCTCGGCCGCCCCCACCAGCGCGGCCCCGCGGCGGCTGCAGGCCCCCGCGGCGCCGTCCGACCTCGGGGCGTTCGGGTCGGGTGCGGGGCCCCGTCCGGTCGTCGTCCTGGCGGTCGCGGGCGTGGTCGCCGTCGTGCTGATCGTCGTGCTGGTGCTCGCCCTGACGTGACGCACTGCTCCTGAGTCGCTTGCACTCACCCCACCCGAGTGCCAGACTCGAAATTGGCACTCGGTAGGTTCGAGTGCCAGGTCGGGGTGGTGAGGCCGGCGGAACGGAGCCGGTCGTCCGTCGCGGGCACCGCGCCCGGCCGAGCACACGTGTCTCTCATCGGAGGACCACCCAGCATGGCCAAGATGATCGCGTTCGACGAAGAGGCCCGTCGCGGCCTCGAGCGGGGCATGAACACCCTGGCGGACGCCGTCCGAGTAACCCTCGGCCCCCGTGGCCGCAACGTCGTCCTGGAGAAGAAGTGGGGAGCCCCCACGATCACCAACGACGGCGTCTCGATCGCGAAGGAGATCGAGCTCGAGGACCCGTGGGAGAAGATCGGGGCCGAGCTCGTCAAGGAGGTCGCGAAGAAGACCGACGACGTCGCGGGTGACGGTACGACCACCGCGACCGTCCTCGCCCAGGCGCTCGTCCGCGAGGGCCTGCGCAACGTCGCGGCCGGCGCGAACCCCATGGCCCTGAAGAAGGGCATCGAGAAGGCCGTCGAGGCCGTGTCGCAGCAGCTCCTGAAGTCGGCCAAGGAGGTCGAGACCAAGGAGCAGATCGCCGCCACGGCCTCGATCTCGGCCGGCGACGCGCAGATCGGCGAGCTCATCGCCGAGGCGATGGACAAGGTCGGCA
>JAVXWR010000830.1:0-3698 GCA_032230725.1 Actinomycetota bacterium | reverse complement strand
CCGAGATCGAGCGGAGGAAGCAGTGACGGCCGAGATGGAGGAGTGGGCGTTTCCCACCCGCTACGACCAGAGCTACCTGCCCGACCCCGACTCCCCGTACTGGTTCCCGGTCCGGGAGACCATGGATCCGGCCGAGCGGGACGCCGCGGTGCTGACGCGACTGCGCGAGGTCATGGAGTACGCGTACTCCACGTCGAGCTTCTACCGGACCAAGTGGGACGCGGTGGACCTCGAGCCCGCCGACGTCACGTCGTTCGAGGCGTTCGAGCAGGTCCCGGTCGTCACCAAGGCCGAGATGCGGGAGTCCCAGGCGAACCACCCGCCGTTCGGTGACTACCTGTGCTGCGACGAATCCGAGGTCCACCACATCCACGGGACCTCGGGCACCACCGGCGCCCCGACCGCGTTCGCTCTCGGCCGTCGCGACTGGGAGGTCATCGCCGACAACCAGGCCCGCATCCTCTGGGGGATGGGCGTCCGGCCCGGCGACACCGTGTTCGTCGCCGCGCTGTTCTCGCTCTACCTCGGGTCATGGGGCGCGATGACGGCGGCCGAGCGGCTCCGGTGCCGCGTCCTGCCGTTCGGTGCCGGCGCGCAGGGCATGACCGCCCGCGCGGTCAACTGGCTCGCGCGGGTCGAGCCGGCGGCCTTCTACGCGACGCCGTCCTACGCGCTGCGCCTCGCCGAGGTCGCGGAGAAGGAGAAGATCGACCCGCGCGAGTTCGGTCTGAAGGTCATGTTCTTCTCCGGCGAGCCGGGCGCGTCCGTGCCCGCGGTGCGCCAGGCGATCGAGTCCGCCTTCGGCGCCACGGTGATCGACTGCGGGACGATGGCCGAGATGACGCCGTTCATGTCGGCGTCGGCCACCGCCGGGACCCCGGACGGGATGCTGCTCTGGCAGGACATCGTCTGGCACGAGGTGTGCGACCCGTCGTCGTTCCGGACGGTGCCGTACGGCAGTGAGGGCACGCCGGTCTACACGCACCTCGAGCGCACGTCGCAGCCGATGATCCGGCTCGCCTCCAACGACCTCACGCGCTGGGTGATGGAGGACAACCCCTGCGGGCGGACGTATCCCAAGCTGCCCGACGGCGTGTACGGCCGGATCGACGACATGATCCACATCCGCGGGGAGAACGTGTACCCGACGGAGGTCGACAACTACCTGCGCGGCGTCGAGGGCTACGGCGGCGAGCACCAGATCATCGTGCGCCGGACCGGCTCGATGGACGAGATGATCGTCCGCGCGGAGTGTCGGTACCCCGAAGGTCGGCGCGACGAGTTCGAGCGCAGCACCGGCTCCGGCCTGCAGTCCTTCCTCGGCGTGCGCGTGACCTTCGAGTCCGTCGACGCCAACACCCTCGAGCGCGCCGAGCACAAGTCCCGGCGCGTGGTCGACGAACGCCAGCTTCGCAGGTGAACGATTTCGGTCGTCCTGGCGACCACATCCGTTCACATAGGCGCAGCCCTAGGATGCCGCGATGCTCCACGACGTGACCGACGAGGACACCGCGATCGCCCTCGGCAGCGGGGACGTGCCCGTGCTGGGCACCCCGCGACTGGTGGCCTGGCTGGAGGCCGCGACGGTCTCGACGGCGGCGTCACTGCTCGAGGACGGCCACACGACCGTCGGGACCGCGGTGCGCGTGAAGCACCGTCACCCCACCGCGGTGGGCGGCACGATCGGGTGCACCGCCGAGATCCTCTCCGGGCCCGACGAGAAGGGCCGGCTCACCTTCGCCGTCCGCGCCGTCGACGGCGAGGGGCAGCTGGCCGGGGAGGGCGAGATCGACCGGGTCGTCGTCGAGCGAGGTGCCTTCGGCTTGTGAGCACTTTTCCGTGCTGTGGCACGGACTAGTGCTCACGGGGCGAAGCCACCCGGCGGGCCGTCGCCACCAGGCTCGCCGTCGCCGCCTCGGGGTCCAGCCCGCACAGGTCGAGCAGCGTGAACAGCGACTCGGCGCTGATCACCACGGCCAGCGACAGCGCGAGGGCCTCCCGTTCCTCGCCCACCGGCATCGGGGCGAGCGCGTGGTCGATCACCTCGAAGCGGTGCGCCGGGCGTTCCTCGCTGGCGCCGGTCAGCGACGCCGCCACGAGCGCGCGCACCGCCCGCTCCTGGCGCAGGGTGCGCGTGCAGAAGGCCCGCGTCGCCCGGGCCACCCGCTCGGGGACGTCCTCGACGCCGGCCAGCTCCGCCCCCAGCAGGTCCTCGACGGCGGGCCACGTGTCCGCCACGGCGTCGCGCAGCAGCGTCACGAGGTCGGGGAAGTAGCGGTACGCGGTGGCCTCCGAGACCCCGGCGTGCGCGGCGACG
Organism: Actinomycetota bacterium; assembly: GCA_032230725.1. Taxonomy (GTDB): domain Bacteria; phylum Actinomycetota; class Actinomycetes; order Mycobacteriales; family Pseudonocardiaceae; genus Actinomycetospora. The sequence continues at coordinate 1,381 of JAVXWR010000830.1, read as the reverse complement.
GCGGGCATCGTCACCTCGCCACCCGACTCCACGAGGTCGCGCGCCGCCTCGGTGATCGCCCGCCGCGTGCGCTCCTTCTGCCGGACCCGCCCGGTCGTCGACGACGTCATCACGCCTCCTGAGAGTCAGCCCTCTTCGTGAGAGTCTACTTGCACGACGACGTCTCCGCGACTACGTTCGTTCGTGACAGCGCACTCGCACGAAGCGAGGAGGGGTCACGATGACCCTGGTGTCGATCGTCGGACCGCACGACGGCGAGGTCCCGCTGGCCGGTGCGGTGACCATGCGCATCCTCGAGGACGGCTCCACCACCGGGCACCGCCTCGGGATCGGCGAGATCACCATCGCGCCCCACACCGACGGGCCGCAGCAGCACCGCCCCGCCCAGCACGACGAGGGCTTCTACGTCGTGTCCGGGACGGCGCGGTTCACCGTCGGGACCGACGTCCACGACGCCGGCGCCGGCACGCTGGTCATGATCCCGCCGGGGGCGCCGCACACCTTCGCCAACCCCGGCGACGAGCCCGCCGTCCTGCTCAACACCTTCACCCCCGACCTCTACGTGCAGTACTTCCGGGACCTGCGCGCGATGGTCGAGGGCGGCGGGGCGATGACCCCCGAGGCGGTGGGCGGCGTCATGGCCCGCTACGCGACGACGCCGTCGGCCGAGTACGCGCCCGTGGTCGACGACCGCGGCACGGGCCGCCCGGTGATGGTGCTGCACGGTGGCGGGGGACCGGCCTCCGTGCTCGGGCTCTCGGCGCGGCTGGCCGCCGACCACCGGGTCCTCACCCCGACCATCCCCGGCTTCGAGGGCACCCCGCGCCCCGACGACTGCCGCACCGTCGCCGACATCGCCGCCCGCTACCTCGAGGTGCTCGCCGAGCAGGACCTGCACGACGTCGTCGTCGTGGGCAGTTCGGTCGGCGGCTGGATCGCCGCGGAGATGGCGCTGCAGTCCGGTGCCGACGGCCGCGTCGGGGCCTGGTCCTGGAGGACGCGGTGGGCATCGAGGTGCCCGGCCACCCGATCACCGACATCTCGGGCCTGACGATCGACCGCATCGCCGAGCACTCCTACGCCGACCCGGACCGCTTCCGGATCGACCCGACGACGCTGCCCGCGGCCCGTCAGGCGGCGATGGCGGCGAACGCGGCCGTGTTCGCCGACTACGCGGGCGACCCCTACATGCACGACCCGACGCTGCTGGGCCGGCTCGCGGGCGTCACCGTCCCGGCCGCCGTCGTCTGGGGCGAGGCCGACGGGATCGTCGACGTCGGGTACGGCCGGGCGTACGCGGACGCGCTCGGCGCCCCGTTCACCGTGATCGAGGGCGTTATCCATCTGCCCCACCTCGAACAGCCGGAGGCGACCCTCGCGG
>JAVXWR010000763.1:0-6203 GCA_032230725.1 Actinomycetota bacterium | reverse complement strand
GCGAGATGAACAGGTAGGTCAGGCCGTCGCGCTCCTGCAGCTCGCGCAACAGCTCCAGGACCTGCGCCTGCACCGAGACGTCGAGCGCGGACACCGGCTCGTCGCACACCACGAGGTCGGGGGACAGAGCGAGCGCCCGCGCGATCGCGACCCGCTGGCGCTGCCCGCCGGAGAGCTCGACGGGCCGGCGCTCGAGCACCGAGCTCGGTAGCGCGACCCGATCCAGCAGCTCGGCGGCCCGGGCCGCCTGCTCGGGCGCGGAGCCGACGCGGAACGCGCGCAGCGGTTCGGTGATCACGTCGCGGACGGCGAACCGCGGGTCGAGCGAGGCGTACGGGTTCTGGTAGATCAACTGTGCGCGGCGGCGCAACATCCGCCACTGCTCGCCGCGGGCGGCGGTGACGTCGACGCCGTCGAGCAGCACGGTCCCGGCGCTCGGCCGGTCGAGGCGCAGCAGGAGCCGGGCGGTCGTCGATTTGCCCGAGCCCGACTCGCCGACGAGCGCGAGCGTCTCGCCGCGCCCGATCGTGAAGGACACGTCGTCGACGGCGAGCAGCGTCCCCCGTCGCCAGGAACCGCCGGTGCGCGGCAGTCCGAAGTCCCGGACGAGGCCACGGACCTCGGCGACCGGCGTCGGATCCGGCGCGGGCGGCGGCGGGGGCGGGGGCGCGGCGACCGCCAGGCCGGGGGCCGCGGCGAGCAGCGCGCGGGTGTAGGGCTGGGCCGGGTCGTCGAGGACCGTGCGCGTCGGGCCCTGCTCCACCACCTGCCCACCGGACATCACGACGATGCGGTCGGCCCGGTCCGCGGCCACGCCCAGGTCGTGGGTGATGAGCAGCATCGCGCTGCCGGTCTCCTCGCGCAGGCGCTCGAGGCGGTCGAGGATCTGCCGCGCGACGGTGGCGTCCAGCGCGCTGGTGGGCTCGTCGGCGATCAGCAGGGCGGGGTCGGCGGCGATCGCGACGGCGATGAGCGCCCGTTGCCGCATGCCGCCCGACAGTTCGTGGGGGTACTGGCCGGCGCGGACGGCGGGGTCGGGCAGCCCGGCGCGTTCCAGGAGCTCGACGGCCCTGACCGGCGCCGAGCGACGGTCGGCGAGCCGGTGGGTGCGCAGCACCTCGGCGACCTGGGTCCCGATCTTCTGCACCGGGTTGAGGGAGACCGTCGGGTCCTGCGGGACGAGCCCGATCCGGGCGCCCCGGACCGAGCGCATCGCGCGGTCCGAGCGCCCGGTCAGCGCGTCGCCGCCGAGCGTGACGCTCCCGGCCCGCACCACGCCGTTCGCCGGGAGCAGGCCGATCACCGCCTGGGCGAAGGTGGACTTGCCGGAGCCGGACTCGCCGACGACGGCGACCACCTCACCCGGGGCCACCTCGAGGTCGACGCCGCGCACCGCGGGGATCGTGCGTCCGCGCGCCCGGTAGTCGACCGCCAGCCCGCGGACCTGCAGCAGAGCCGTCATCGCGCCCGCTCCCACTCGCCGTCGAGGGCACGCGAGACCCGGTTCACCGAGAGCACCGTGGCCGCGATCGCCACGCCCGGCATCGTGCACAGCCACCAGGAGGTGGCCAGGTAGTTGCGGCCCTCGGCGACCAGCGACCCCCACTCCGGCGCCGGTGGCGGCGCGCCGTAGCCCAGGAAGGACAACGAGGACACGGCCAGGATGGCCAGCCCGAACTCCAGCACGGCGAGCACCGTCACCGGGCCGGCGGCGTTCGGCAGCACGTGCCGGCCCAGCGTCACCCACCAGCGGGTCCCGACCGACCGCGCGGCCTCGACGTACGCGGTCCGGCGCACACGCATGGTTTCCGCCCGCATCACGCGGGCGAAGTTGGCGACGCTCGCGACGCCGACCGCGATGGCCACCTTGACCGTCCCGAACCCCAGCGCGGTGATCAGCGCGAGCGACATCAGGATCGGCGGGATCGCCAGCATCACGTCGACCACGCGCATCAGGACCTCGTCCACCCAGCCGCCCGCGAAGCCCGAGAGCAGCCCGATCAGCCCGCCGACGAACAGGGCGACCGCCACCGCGATGACCGTGGCCTGCAGCGAGAGCGACGCGCCGTGCACCACCCGGGTCCACTCGTCGCGCCCGAGGTAGTCGGTGCCCAGCCAGTGCCCGGACCCCGGGGGCCGCAGCTTCTGCGCCGGCACGGCGAACGCCGGGTCGCCGGGCGCGAACAGGGAGGGGACGAAGGCCGAGAGCAGGACGAACACGATCACCAGCACGGACACGACGAGCCCGGGGCGCCGGCGCAGGAAGCGCCCGAGGCGGGCCAGCCGCTCCCGGCGGTCGTCGGCGAGCGGCGAGATCGGTGGGGACGCCGGATCGGCGCGTTCCGGTCCGCGGTCGAGGAGCTCGGTCATCGGGTGTGCCCTCCGGTCCTCACGCCGGCACCGCGTTCGCGATCCGGGGGTCGAGCAGGGGGTAGAGCAGGTCGACCAGGAGGTTCACCAGGACGAACACCGACGCGGCGAAGAGGACCACGCCCTGCACCACCGGGATGTCCTGGACGCCGACCGAGGTGACCGTGAGCCGCCCCAGCCCGGGCCGGGTGAACACCGTCTCGACGACCACCGACCCGGCCAGCAGGTTGCCGACCACGTAGCCGAACACGGTCAGTGCGGGGATCACCGCGTTGCCCAGGGCGTGGTGCAGGTGCACCGCCCCCGGGCCGACCCCCTTGGCGCGCGCGGTCGTCACGTACGGCTCGTCGAGGGCCTGGGTCATGCTCTTGGCCAGCACCTGGGCGATCAGCGCGCCGGGCGGGAGCCCGAGCGTGATGGCGGGCAGGATCAGCGACTGCACGCCTCGTGCACCGACCGAGGGCAGCAGCCCGAGCCGGAACGAGAAGAGCTGCACCAGCATCAGCCCGACCCAGAACACCGGCAGCGACACGGCCAGCGACGGCAGCCCCATCAGCAGCTGGCTCAGCCACCGGGAGCGGGTGTAGGTCGCCACGAGAGCGACGACCGCGCCGAACACGACGGCGAACAGCAGTCCGCAGAGCGCGAGCTGCACCGTCGGCGGCAGCGCGTCGCCGATCGCACCCCGGACGTCCTGCCCGGTGGCGAACGACGTGCCGAGGTCACCGTGCAGCGCGGCGCCGAGCTTGTGCAGGTACTGCACGGGCAGCGGCTGGTCGAGCCCGTAGCGGGCCCGCAGCGCGTCCAGCTGCGCCGCGGTGACCGGCTCGCCGTCCGACGACCCGGCGGCCATGGTGGCCACCGGGTCACCGGGCAGCAGGTAGAGCACCACGAACGACACGGTGAAGGCGGCCCACATCACGGCGACGGCGAACCCGAGCCGGCGCAGCAGGTACGGACCGCTCACGACCCGGCCCGCGTCACTGCGACTTCCACGTGTCGTGCAGCTGGATCCGCGCGGAGGCGTCGAATGCGACGGCGTGCGCGTTCGGCCCCACCCCGAGCGTGGTGGTCAGCTCGACGATCGGCACGACGAGGTGCTGGCTCGCGATGAGCTGCTGGGCCTGCGCGGAGAGCTGGGCGCGCCGGCCCGGATCGAGGGCTGCGGCCTGCCCGACGAGCAGCGCGTCCAGCGGACCGGGCGGGAAGCGGTAGAGGTTCGCACCGCCGCTCCAGTACTGGGCGCGCAGGATGTCGGGGTCGGCGCGGGTGAGGTTGCCCCAGATCGCGGTGAACTGGCCGCCCTGCGTGATCGTCGCGACGTCCGCGATCTGCTTCTCCTGGAGTGCCAGATCGATCCCGACCGCGCGCAGTTGCTGCTGGAGCAGCTCCACCGCCGGCTTCACGGTGGCGAGGTTCTGCGCGAAGATCAACGGCAGCGTCAGCCGGGTCCCGCCCTTGGAGCGGATGCCGTCCGGCCCGCGGACCCACCCGTCGGCGTCGAGCTCGGTGTTCGCCTTCGCGGGGTCGAACCCGAGCAGCGCGGACTGGTCGGCGTAGGTCGGGGTGGTGGACGCGAGGGGGCTGGTGGCCGGCTTGGTCTGCGAGGTGAAGACCGCCGACACCAGCTCCTGCCGGTTGATCCCGAGCGAGACCGCGTCCCGCACGGCGGCGTCCTGGGCGATCGGGGTGGACAGGTTGAAGGTGATCCCGAACGGGATGCCCGGGTTCGCCCGCGACGGCAGCGCGATCCCCGCGCCGGCGAGCGGCTGCTCGTCCTGCGGGCCGATGCTCGTGATGGCGTCGACCTCGCCGGACTGGAGGCTGCCGGTGCGCACCCCGGACTCCGGGACCACCCGGAACTCGGCGCGGTCGAGGTAGGCCTCGCCGGGGTGGGTGAACAGCGACGAGCCCCAGGAGTAGCCGGGGCGCTTCGTCAGCACCGTGCTCTGGTTCTTGACGTAGGACGCGAGCACGAACGGCCCGGACCCGATGACGCCGGCGCAGCGCTGGTCGTCGGTCCTCGCGACGCTGGCCGGGGAGAGCAGCCCGAGGCTGTGGGTCGAGGTGCCCTGCAGGAACTGCACGTTCGGCTGGGCGAACCGGACGGTGAACTGGGTCGGGCTGGTCACCGTCGTGCCCTGGTAGCCCGCCAGGTAGCCCTTCGGCAGCGTGCCACGGGCGCCGAGCGACGGGACGCGGTCGAAGTTCGCCTTGACCGCGGTGGCGTCCACCGGCGTGCCGTCCGAGAACGTGGCACCCGGCTTCAGCGTGAAGGTCCACTCGGTGGCGGTCGGGTTCGACGTCCACGACGCGGCCAGCCACGGCACGATCGCGCCGGTCTTCGGGTCCTGGTCGGTGAGCGAGTCGACGATCTGGCGCAGCGAGTAGATCGAGTCGTTGCTGCCGACCTGCTGGGGGTCGGCGCAGCCCTGGTCGCTGGAGACGGCGAAGACCAGGTTCCCGCCCGGGCGGGGCGGCCCGGCGTCGGCGTCGGCGTCGGCGCCCGATCCGCCCCCGCCACAGGCGCTCAGGGTCAGGGCAGCGGTGGCGAGCACAGCGGCGAGGGTGAGCTTCGTCCTCACGAGGCCACCGCCGAGGAACCCCCGTGGTGACGTTCGCCGAACCGGCCGGGCGGGGCCGAAGCGCTCGCGCAGGGTGGACTCGGCGTAGTCGGTGCGGAACGCGCCGCGGCGCTGGAGTTCCGGGACGAGCCCGTCGACGATCCGGTCGAGATCGGTCGGGAGGACCGCCGGGCGGAGCCGGTAGCCGTCGAGCCCCGCGGCTCGCCACGCGAGCAGGAGGTCCGCCAGCGCCGTCGGGGTGGTCGCGAGGACCGCGGCGTCGCTGCGCAGCTCGTCGATCCCGTCCAGGCGGGCGAGCCGCTCCCGGGCTGCGTCCTCGGTGTCGTCGAGCACGACGACGAGGTCGGCGTGCACCTGCAGGGGCGCTGCCTCGGCTCTGCCCACGTCGCGCTCCGCCTCGCGGACCTGCGCGATGATCGACGTGGCCTCGCCGGCGTCGTGCGGGGTCACGAAGAGCACGTCGGCGGCCCGGCGGCCAGCCGGTAGGGCTCCCAGCCGTGGCCGAGCGCGACGACCAGCGGCTGCCCCTGCGGCGGACGCGGGACGATGGACGGCCCGCGGACCGAGAAGTGCTCACCGACGAAGTCGACGTGGTGGAGCTTCGTCGTGTCGACGAACCGGTTGGTGGCGTCATCGCGGATCTCGGCGTCGTCCTCCCAGGAGTCCCAGAGCCGCCGCACCACCTCGACCGCGTCGGCGGCCTCGCCGAACAGCTCCTCGACGAGGGCGCGCGCCGCCGGGGTGTCGATCGCCTCCCGGTGCAGGCCGGGGACGGTGCGACGTCCGAAGTGTGAGGCCTCGTCGGGACGCACCGAGGTCTGCACGCGCCAGCCGGCGCGGCCCCGGGAGTCGTGGTCGAGCGTGGCGAGCGCGGAGGCGACGTGGAAGGGCTCGGTGTGGGTGGTGGTCACCGTCGGGACCAGGCCGATCCGGGAGGTCAGCGGGGCGAGGAACGCGGCGATCAGCTGGGCGTCGAGGCGGCCCTGCACCCGGTCGGTGCGCCGGTCGGGCTCGGTGAGGTGGTCGCCGGACTGCAGCCCGAACCCGTCCTCGATGGTCACCAGGTCGAGCAGGCCGCGCTCGGCGGTGCGTGCCAGGTCGGTCCAGTACCCGGCGGTGAAGAGCTCGGCGGAACGCGCCCCCGGTTCTCGCCAGGCGGCGGGGTGCCAGCCGGCCCCGTCGAGGGCGACCGCGAGGTGGAGGGGGGCGTCGGAGGAGGACACAGCGATGTCCGGTGCGGACATGGGG
>JAVXWR010000104.1:0-4302 GCA_032230725.1 Actinomycetota bacterium | reverse complement strand
GGCGGCATCCTGGGTGGCGCCGTCGGCGGCGTCGGCGCGGCCCTGCCCCGGGCGCTCCGGACAGCGCCTCCGGCGACGGTCGCCGACGACCTCGGCGAGATCGACGGACTGATCAGCACCGCCCTCGACCCGGCGAACCGGGGCGCCCTGGGCCCACTCTTCCGGGTCGGGGTGCATGAGACCCCGACGGCGTCGTTCACCCCCGAGCAGCTCCACGCGGCGCGGCTGCTCGAGTCCGAGGGCCGCAGCGTGCACGCCCGCACCGACCCCGCCGCGCTCGTCCGCTCCTCCCCCGGCGACGGCGGCCGGCTCACCGAGCTCGTCCGTCCCCCCGAGCCGACCGGAGCCGCCGTCGAGAACGCGATCCTCGACGCCAACGGCCGCCTCGCCCGCCACGGCAGCGGCGACATCGTCATCGACGCCCGTGGCACCGGCCTCGACGTCGACACCGCCGGCCAGGGTCTCGTCGCGGCCATCACGCGGCTGCTGACCCAGGGCCACGAACCGCCCGACTCGGTGCGCTTCGTGTTCGACGACCGCAGCATCTACTTCCCGTGAGGAGGCCCGGGGTGGACGACGGGTTCGCGACGCATCCGGCCGATCTCGCCGCGGCCGCCGCCCGGTTCGACGAGGCCGCGGGGCTCGCCGCCGACGCCGTCGCCGCGCTGCGATCCACGCTCGGCGGGCTCGGCGAGTACCTCGGAACCGACGAGCAGGGACGGGCGTTCGCCGCGCAGTACGAGCCGAAGGCCGCCGAGGGGCTCACCGCCATCGAGCAGGAGGCCGGCGGGGTGCGCTCGCTCGGGGACGCACTACGCGCCGGCGCGCAGGACTACGGGACGACCGAGGCCGGGGTGGCCGACGGCTGGCGACCGCCGTGACGGAACCCCGCGACGGGAGCCCTGCGACGAGATCACCGTGACGAGTGACCGCGACGACCCCGTCGGTTGACGTGTCGTACCGCCGCCCGGGCATACCGTCCGAGGTCGGGGAACGATCACGGGAGTCGATGTGCTGCAGATGATCCGGGACGTGCTGGTCGAGACCGTCTTCGCGGGTGCCCTGACGGCGCTGGTGCTGGACCACGCCGTGATCGGGCTGATTCTGCTCGCCGTCGGCGGGACCCTCCTGGGCATGGCCCTGAACGGGCACCGCTACATGTCGTTCGGCCTCTCGCGCTGACCCGGCCCCTCAGGCCCCGTCCTCCGGGCGCCGGATCTCGCGGGCGGAGCCGGGTTCCGGGTGGCCACCGATGGGCCCGACGTCGTCCTGGTCGACGCGGACGGCCAGCAGAGCCGTGACGGGGCGGCGGCGATCCTCGACGACCGCGACGATCCCCGGAGCCCTGCCGAACAGACCGCCACGGCGACGAGGGCCGTCCTGGGTCATATCCAGGACTTGATCACCCAGGCCACCGGGAGGCCGTGGCCGGGCGCGGGCTCGAGGCTCCCGCTCCCCGGGGCCGTGGTGCAGGACGGCACCCTGACCGCGTGGTTCGGGGACCGCGACGCACCCGCGTGGCGCTCGGCCTGTTGCGGCTGCCGGGACAGAGCCGGCCTAGAGGAGGTTCTCCGCAACCGCCTGGTGCACCGTGCGCACGGTGGGCCGGAATCCGAGGCGGCGCGCCAGGGAGGCGTCCATGTGCAGCTGCCACGGGTCGGTCAGCGGTTCGCTCGAGGGCGGATAGGTCTCGCCGACGATCTGGGCGATCTCGTAGATCGTGGGCGGCGCCTCGTCGGCGATGTTGACCGTGAGGCCGTCCATGACGCCGGTGAGCCCCAGCGCGAAGGCGCGGGCGACGTCCGCGTGGTGGGCCACGCTCATCCGGTGGGCGGGGTGCCGGGCGCGCTGGGCCATCATGCGGGGTGCGGCCTCGAGGTGCCCGTCGCCGTCGCCGTAGACGAAGGGCAGCCGCAGGATGCTCCAGGTCAGCCCGCTCGCACGCACCTCCTCCTCCGCCCGGACCTTGCTCGCGGGGTAGGCGAGGACCGGGTGCACGGGGTCGTCCTCGCGGGCGGGGTGGTCGGCGTCGGCGTCGTAGACGTTGCCGGTACTGGCCATGAGGAACCGGGCGTCCGGGGCGTGGGTGAGGGCGGCCCGGAGGAGGTTCTGCGTGCCGGTGAGGTTCACCGCCCACGTCTCGGCCTCGTTCCCGCTCCGGAACGACGCCGCGAGGTGGATGATGGCCGACACGCCTGCCAGTGCGTCCCCGAGCGTGTCGGGTGCGAGGACGTCGCCCTCGGCGGTCTCCACGCCGGCCGGGAGCTCCCTGCCCGGGCGCACCAGGCCCCGGCAGTCCAGGCCGTCGGCGGCGAAGCGCCGGAGCAGGCGTGACCCGACGAGCCCCGTACCTCCGGTGACCAGGATGTCCGCCATGGGTCCTCCTCGCGAAGCGGAATCGTTTTCCGCTACTATACGGAAGAGTTTTCCGGTTGAGCCACGGAAGGACCATGACCGACCAGGTCCCCCACGACGGCGCTGACGGCCCGTCGCCGCGGCGCCGCCGGGCCGACGCACGCCACAACGTCGACGCGCTGCTCACGGCGGCAACCGGGGTCTTCGCGGAGGCCGGGGTGGACGCCCCGGCCAAGCAGATCACCGAGCGGGCCGGGCTCGGAGTCGGCACCCTCTACCGCCACTTCCCCCGCCGCTCCGACCTGGTCCTGGCCGTGCTCCGCCGCGAGATCGACACCTGCGCCGACGCGGTGGCGACCTTGGGCGCCGCCCACGATCCGGTGACGGCGCTCATCGCATGGTTCGACCGCTACACCGCGCTCCTCGTCACCAAGCAGGGCCTCGCGCACGCCCTCCAGTCCGACGACCCCACGTTCGAGGCCCTGCGGGGACACTTCGACGCGCGGATCGAACCGGCCCTGCGGCCGCTGCTCGCCGCCGCCGCCGCGACCGGGCACGTGCGCGGCGATCTGGACGCCCAGGAGCTCCTGCACGCCCTGGCCCTGCTGTGCCTGCCCATCACCGGCGAGGAGCCCGGACGCCGCAGACGCCGGATCGCGGTCTTCGTCGACGGGCTCCGGCAGACGGCGGAGCACCACCACGACCAGGGCCTGCAGTGAGCGCGGGCCTGCTCAGGCCTTGCGCGCGACCCGGTCGAGGAACCCCTCGAGCTCGAGCGGGTGCTCGTCGGTGAAGGTCCGGGGGTCGGCGTTCGCCCGGTACCAGGACAGTCCCGCGGTCAGGGCTCCGGGACGGGAGAGATCGCGGACCTGGGTGCGGACGAGGTCGTCGTCCTCCGTGCCGGGGTGGGCCCAGCGACGGAGGAAGGCCCAGTCGTCCGCGGGCAGGACCACCTCGGCCGCCCCGGGGTGGAGGAACCAGAGCATGTACCAGGAGAGGGCCCGCTGCTCGAGGCCCGCGGCCCGGAACGCGTTGGGGTGCCCGACCGAGAGTGCCACGTAGCCGGTCACCAGGTCGCTGCGCATCGCGAGCGCCCACCCGACCGCAGACCCGTAGTCGTGGCCGACCACGACCACCCGCTCGACGCCCAGCTCGCCCAGCAGGGCGACCATGTCGCCCACGGACCGACGCAACCGGTAGGCCTCGACGTCGTCGGGTCGGTCGCTGTCGCCGAACCCCCGCAGGTCCGGAGCGATCACCCGGTAGCCGGCGGCGGTCAGGAACTCGATCTGCGGGCGCCACAGCGTGGCCCGGTCCGGGAACCCGTGCAGCAGCAGCACCGCGGGCCCGGTCCCCACGTCGAGCACCGACAACGTGATGCCGGGCAGTGTCACGCGGACCGGCTCCGGAAGCACCGTCACGCCCCGGTCAGCGAGATCGCGACGCCGTCGGCGAGCAGCCGCCCGCGGCGGGTCAGCACCGCACGCCCGTCCTGCCACGCCGGGCCCGACAGCAGCCCGTCCGCCGCGGCCCGCTCGCCGGCCGCGCGCCCGTCGTCGTCGAGCACCGACACCGCGAGCCCGGCCGAGGTCCGCAGCTCGAGCAGCACCTGCTCGACGTGGCGCTCCCCCGGCCCGAGCAGTTCCCGCGCCTCGGCGGGCGACTCCCCCGCCGCCAGCAGCTTCGAGTACCGGGCCGGGTGGCGGACGTTCCACCAACGGACCCCGCCGACGTGCGAGTGCGCGCCCGGCCCGGCCCCCCACCAGTCGCCGCCGCACCAGTAGCCCAGGTTGTGCCGGCAGCGCGCCGCGGGCGACGTCGCCCAGTTCGACACCTCGTACCAGTCGAAACCCGCTGCCGAGAGGACGTCGTCGACGATCTCGTAGCGGTCGGCGAGCACGTCGTCGTCGGGCATCGGCAGCTCGCCGCGCGCGACCCGCCGGGCGA
>JAVXWR010000661.1:0-5801 GCA_032230725.1 Actinomycetota bacterium | reverse complement strand
AGCACGAACACCGACGACTCGCCCGTCCCCGGGCGCAGCAGCATCCGCCCGGCGAGGAACTGCACGAACGCCGGGACCGCGTGGCGGGCGGCGTCGACGAGCAGGGGCCGCGTCGAGTAGGGGACGTCCCAGAGCCCGTCGGTGCCTTCCCGCTCGACGGTGAACCCGTGCTCGCGGAGGAACGCGGCCCACTCGGCGTGCGGCTTGAGGTTGATGTGGGTGGGGTCGGCGAACCCCATCCAGGCGTCCCCGGCCAGGCGGCGCCCGCGCCCCGCGGGGTCGGGCATGACGACGAGCGCCTGCCCGCCGGGGCGCAGGACCCGCCGCCAGGTCGCTAGCACGTCGACGGCCGTGGTGTCGTCGAGGTGCTCGAGGACGTGGATGGCCGTGAGCGCGCCGAACCCCGCGGTGGGCAGCTCGTCGACGGTGGTGGTCACCGTCGCGCCGGGGGCGTTCTCCCGGGCCGTGCGCGCACTCCATTCCGAGAGCTCGAAGCCCCACGCGGGCCCGAGGGAGGAGAGCCGGCACACGAGGTGCCCGGTGCCGCAGCCGAAGTCGAGGTAGGGCCCGCCGTCGGTGTAGCGCGCGACCAGGCGCGTGTAGAGCCGCAGCGCCGGCCGGTCGCCCGCCTGCCCGTTGGCCGCGTAGTAGTCGGCTCCGTAGTGGTCCCCGGTGCCCTCGTGGCTCCCGGGTGCCTGTTCCGCACTCACGCCTGCACCGTCCCGTCGTCGGTCCCGGGGGGCACGGTCGGTCCGGCCGGCCCCGTCGTCTCGGGCGTCAGGACCAGCAGCAGGGCGCTGACCACCGCGCCGACAGCCGAGCCGGCCCCGAACGCCACCTCACCCGCCACCACCACGCCCGGCACCAGCGCGAACGTCACGCCCGCGACCGCGAGCCCGACCAGCCAGCTCGCCGCCACGTCCACGTGCCGCCCGCGGGCCACGTGGACCTGGGTCACCACGACGAGTCCGACGTGCGCGAGCACGCCCGCGATGATCACAGCCAGCTGGACGCCGGGAATCCGGTACTCCGACCCGAACACGAGCCCTACGATCGACGGCCCGAGCCACCAGGCCAGCGGGACCCCGACCACCGCGAGCCCGACGAGGCCCGCCGCGCCCTTGGCGAGCAGGCCCAGCACCTCGCGGCGCCGGCCGGACCCGAGCAGGCGGGTCAGGGTCGGCACCACCGCGGACTGCAGCGGCACGACCATCGACAGCGGCGCCTTGGCGAGGGTGAAGGCGGCGACGAACACCCCGGCCGCGGCCTGCGCGGTGCCGTGGGCCAGCGCGACGACCACGACCGGCAGCCCGTTGAGCAGCAGCTGCGCGCAGACCGAGCCGACGAGCAGCGGCGTCGCCGACCCGACCAGCGCGCAGGTGGTGTGGCGGGCGGGGGCGGCAGTGCCGACCCCCACCGCGACCTCGTGCTCGGCCCGGCGCCACGCGCCCGGGATCAGCGGGAGGTGCGCCAGCGCGATCGCGGCGACGAGGGCCCAGCAGAACAACGACGCCTGCTTCCCGCCCGCCGCGAGCAGCACGACGGCGCATCCCAGGCGCAGGAGCGCGTCGAGCACCATGACGGCGCCGTGGCGCACCAGGCGGTCGGTGCCGATCAGCACCCCGCGCAGCAGGAACTGGCCGGCCGAGACCAGACAGAGCGCGACGAGGGCGCCGAAGGCCCAGGGGTCGGCGTCCAGCGACCGGGACGCCAGCGGGTAGGCGGCGAGCAGGACGACGAGCGCGAGCCCGGCCAGGACGGCCGCGGTGGCCGCCCCGGCGAGGAGCACCTGGCGTCGGGACTCGCGCAGCGACAGCCGCCGCGCCAGCTCCTGCTCGAGCGGCAGGAAGGGACCGAACCCCAGGACGAGGGCGAGCGCCCAGAAGGCGCCGAAGGTCGCGTACTCGGCGGGGGTCAGCGCCCGGGCCACGACCGCGAGGTAGACGTTGACCAGCAGTCCCGAGACGACGACACCGATCCCCGCCGACCCCACCAGGCGCCGCGCACCCGGCCCCCCGCGCGGTCGCGAGGCGGGCGAGGGGCCGGTGGGATCGGTGGTGGCACTGATCCCACGACGATAGCGATCCGCCACGCCGGGCCACTGCTCGCCTACGCGCCGGAAGTGGTGCACCATCCCGGTGAAAGACCGAGTCACTCCCTGGTGTGACCTACCCGGTGTGAAGGTACGGTGACGCTGTGCAGGTTGGAAAGATCGTCGGCGCGCTCGTCGCGATCCTGGTCGTCTTCTGGATCATCAGCTCTCCGACCACGGCGGCGGGGACGGTCAACACCATCCTGGCCGACCTCGCGGCGGCCGGGAACTCGCTGATCGCCTTCTTCCGCGGCGTCGTCCTGTAGTGGGCCCCTCGCGCGACTAGAGCGTCGCGGCGGGCGCGGTCGGCGGAGGCGGCGTCGTCGGGGGCTCCTCGCGGCCGGGCAGGCGCACGTCGGTGATGACGATGTTCAGCTCGGTGACGTGCACGCCTGCGATCTGCTCGACGGCCTCGGGCACGTGCCTGCGCAGCGCACGGGTGAGCTCCTTGGCTCCCACGCCGTACTCGATCTCGACGTCGAGCCCGATCGTCGCGGTGTCCCGCTCGAGCTCGACCCGCACGCCGCCGACGTTCTCGGTGCTGCCGGTCAGGGTCTGGCGCACCGCGCCGACGGCCCGCGAGCCCGCCGCGCCCAGGCTCGCGACGCCGGGGATGTCGCGGGCGGCGTAGGCGACGACCTTCTGGACGACGGCGGGCAGGACCTCGGTCGTGCCCGTCACCTCGGGCGTACCCAGCGGCGGCGTGGGGGTGGGCGGGACGGGGGGAGGTGGGGTCGTCATGGACCTCGGGTACCCGTTGACGGACCGGGGACCCCGCGTCAGCAGACCGCGGTCGGCCCCGGCAGCGTGAGGTCGGTGAGGTAGCGGTTCACCTGGTCGTCCACGCACGAGACGCCCTGGCCGTACACCGTGTGCCCGTCGCCGCGGTGGGTGAGCAGCGCCGAGCCGGGTAGGCGGCCCACCAGGGCGACGCTGTTCTGGTAGGGCGTGGCCGGGTCGTTCGTGGTGCCGATGACGAGGACGGGGGCGAGTCCCTGGCCCGTCGGAGGCGTCAGCGGGTCCGGCGGCACCGGCCAGTCGGCGCAGGTCAGACCGCTCACGAGGACGTTGCCGCTGAAGTGCGGGGCACGCGCCTCGGCGGTGCGCGCCTGGGCGATGACGTCCTGGGGGTCGCGCGGCCAGGAACTGTCGAGGCAGCTGACCGCGTTGTAGGTGTCGGAGTTCGAGCCCTCGAAGTACTTCGCCGCGAGCCGGCGGAACGGGCCGCCGTCGCCGCCGTCGGCCGCCTTGAGCGCCTGGGCGAGCACCGGCCAGTTGCCCTTGGAGTACAGCGGGAGCACGACGCCGAGCTCGAGCAGGCCCGGGGAGAGCGGCGACGTCCCGGCCACGGGCAACGGCGACGCCTCGACCCGCGCGCGGACCCGGTCCAGCATCGCGATCGCATCGGGGCCGGCCGGACAGTCCGCGCGGGACGCGCAGTCCGCGGCGAACTGGTGCAGCGAGTTCTCGAAGCTCTCGGCCTGGCTGGGGTCGAGGCCGGGCAGGGTCACGTCGATGACCCCGTCGAGCACCATCGCGCGGACCCGTTGGCCGAAGAGCTCGCCGTAGATCTGGCCGATCGAGGTGCCGTAGGAGTAGCCGAGGTAGGTGATCTGCTGCTGGCCCAGGGCGGTGCGCAGCGAGTCCATGTCCCGGGCGACGTCGCGGGTCCCGAGGTGGGGCAGCAGCGCGCGGTAGGCGTCGCCGCACCCCTGGTCGTAGCGCTCGACCGCCTGCGAGGTGGACGCCTCGCCCGCGGCGTCGCCGGGGTCGGGATCGCCGTAGTAGGGGGTGTCCGGCCCGACCGGGCACGCCAGCGCGCTGCTGCGCCCGACCCCGCGGGGGTCGAAGCCGATGACGTCGAAGCGGTCCGCGACGGCGGCCGGGACCTGGCCGCTCTCCACCGTCTCGATCCCGGACCCACCGGGGCCGCCCGGGTTGACCAGCAGCACCCCGATCTTGTGCGCCTGATCCTTCGCGGGCTGGCGGACGATGCCGATGCCGATCGTGGGCCCGGTCGGGGCGGCGTAGTCGACCGGCACGGTGACCGTCGCGCACTCGAAGCCGCTGTCGCAGGGAACGAACGACGCCGGGGCGCCGAGTGGGGTCGGCGGGGTCGCCGGCGCGGTGGTGCTCGTCGCCGAGGTGCCGGTCTGCAGCGCGGGCAGGCCCGCCCCGCCGGCGCAGCCGGCGAGCAGCAGCACGCCCGCCGTGAGGGCGACCGCCGTCGTCGTCAGGCGCCGCCGGCGACGCACCCGTCCCACCGTGCGCTGCTCCATCCTGCCGCCACCGCCCCGCCGTCTGCTCGACATGACCTGCGCCCGACCGACCGGGGCGTCCGTGGGGCATCCTGCCCGAGGCCCGCGGGAGCGGCCGCGCCCGGCGACCCCTTCTACGCGGGGGCCCGGATGGCTACCGTCGGGTCATGGACGAGCCCGACCTCGTGCTGGTGCCGGCCCTGGTGGGGCTCCCGGCCGCCCAGGCGCACGAGATGGCGATCTCCGCCCGCGTGGTGGCCGTCGACCCGGACCCGGACACGCCGCCGACGGTGAGCGGCACCGTCACCGCCCAGCAGCCGCTGGCCGGCAACCGGGTTCCCGCGGGGGACCCGGTGACGATCTGGGTGGAGCCGGACGACGACGGCGGCGGCAACATGCCGCGCGAGGCACCCGATCTGCCGCTCGACGGGGCAGGCGCGCGCGCCTGAGCGGGTCGCCCGTCCCCGGACCGGGCACCCCGCCCCATGAGGATCGGCTACAAGCTCATCGCCGAGGCCTACGGGCCCGCCGAGATGGTCCGCCAGTGCGTGCTCGCCGAAGAGGCGGGCTTCGACTTCGTCGAGATCTCCGACCACTTCCACCCGTGGGTGTCCGAGCAGCAGCACTCCGGATTCGCCTGGTCGATGCTGGCGGCGATGGCCGCGAGGACCGAGCGCATCGAGCTCGCGACCGGCGTGACCTGCCCCTTCATCCGCTACCACCCCGCGGTGATCGCGCAGGCCGCGGCCACGACGCAGATCCTCGCCGAGGGCCGCTTCACGCTCGGGGTCGGCTCGGGCGAGCAGCTCAACGAGCACGTGGTCGGGCAGGGCTGGCCCGGGGTGCACGTACGCCACCAGATGTTCCGGGTGTCGCTGGAGATCATCCGCCTGCTCTGGCAGGGGGGTTACCAGAGCTACGAGGGGCGCCACCTGACGATCGAGGACGCCCGCGTCTTCGACCTGCCCGAGACCCTGCCGAAGATCGTCGTCGCGGCCGGTGGGCCCCGGGCGGCGAGGCTGGCCGGCGAGCTGGGCGACGGCCTGTTCACCACCGAGCCGCGGCGCGACCTCGTCGAGGGCTACGAGAAGGCCGGCGGGAACGGCCCGCGCTACGCCGAGGTGCCGCTGGCCTACGCCGCCACCGAGCAGGAGGCCGCGCAGAGCGCCCGCGACCTGTTCCGCTTCGGGCTCACCGGCTGGAAGGTCCAGGCCGAGCTGCCCAACCCGGTCAACTTCGACGCCGCCACCTCGTGGGTCACCCCCGAGCACATGACGGAGGCCTTCGGGTGCGGACCGGACACCGAGCGGCACGTCGCGGTGACCCGGCCCTTCGTCGAGGCCGGGTACGACCACCTGGCGCTGATCAACGCGGGGCCGGACGTCGACGGCTTCTTCGAGCATGCGTCGTCGGAGCTCATCGGGGCCCTCCGGGGGCTGTGAGCGGGACCG
>JAVXWR010000091.1:0-5529 GCA_032230725.1 Actinomycetota bacterium | reverse complement strand
TGGCCTGCAGCGCCTGGACCGCCTTGGCCATGGCCAGGTAGGTCTTGCCGGTGCCGGCCGGGCCGATGCCGAAGACGATCGTGTTGACGTCGATCGCGTCGACGTAGCGCTTCTGGTTCAGCGTCTTGGGCCGGATGGTGCGCCCGCGCCGGGACAGGATGTCCAGGCTGAGGACCTCCGCCGGTGACGGGCCCTCCGCCTCGGAGAGCATCCGCACCGTGCGGCGCACCGCGTCGGGGTCGATCGCCTGCCCGCGGCTGGCGAGCACGACGAGCTCGGCGAACACCCGCTCGGCGAACCCGACGTCGGCGGGCTCCCCGGTGAGCGTCAGCTCGTTGCCGCGGACGTGGACGTCGGCGTCGAGCAGGCCCTCGGCCTCGCGGAGATTCTCGTCGCGCTTGCCGAGCAGCGTCAGCAGGGCGGACTCGGGGACGACGATGCGCGATTCGCCGGACGCCGTCGACGGCGTGGGGTCTGGCGTGGGTCCGTGGCCGGTCACGTGCAGATCGGTCCTGCTTCCTGCCTGGGAGCGGCCGCCGCTCCCCGCGTCGTGGGTGACCGCGAGGTGCATCGCGGTATCACTGTCGGCATCCACTCTAGCCGTCACCCCCGACACCGTTCTGCGCGCGTGAGGCGGGTCGGGCGCCGCCGAGTGCGAGCGACGGCCCCTCCCACCGGGCGCGCAGCCACCGGTCGTGCGAGGTGACGACGACGGTGCCCGGCGCCCGCCCCAGCGCCTCCTCGAGCTCGGAGGCGAGCCGCAGCGAGACGTGGTTGGTGGGCTCGTCGAGCAGCAGCAGGTCCGGGCCCGCCGCGACGGCGACCGCGAGCGCGAGCCGGCGCCGCTGCCCCACCGACAGCGCCCCGACCCGGGTGTCGTGGTCGCGCGGGTGGAGCAGGCCGAGCGTGCGCAGGGGCACCTCCTCGGCCGTCGCCGCGCCCACGAGGTCCGCGTAGGCGGCACCGGCGCTGCGCCCGGGCGGCCCGACGTCGGGGTCCTGCTCGACGAACGCGACCCGCCGGGCCGTGATGTCCACCCGCCCGGCGTCGGGAACCAGCCGACCCCCCAGCACCGCGAGCAGGGTGGACTTCCCCGATCCGTTCGGGCCCGTGACCAGCAGCTTCTGCCCCGACGGCACGTCGAGCCGATCGAGTTCCACGCGCGAGGGCGCTCCGGGCGCCCCGGCGACGCGCAGGCCCCGGACGCTCACCGCGAGCCCTGTGCCGGAGTCGGCGGTCATCGCCCCGCGGAACCGCAGCGGGGCCGGCGGCTTGCGCACGGCGTCGCGCTCGGCGACCTCGAGCCGGCGCTCGGCGTCGTGCACGCGGCGGGCCCGCGCCCGCTCGACTCCTGCGCCCTTGAAGGCGTGGATGAATTTGTCGTTGTCGGTCGGGCCCCGCCCGGCGGCCACCGAGCGGAGGTCGGTGTGGGTCCTCTCCCGCAGCCGCGTGATCTCCTCCTGCTGCGCGGCCCACGTCTCCTCCCAGCGCCTCCGGCTGCGCGCCTGCTCCTCGAGGTAGGCGGTGAAGGAGCCGCCGAAGCGGCGCCCGCCCTGCCCGTCGGTGCCGAGCACGCCCGCGTCGAGGTCGAGCAGCTCGGTGGCGACCCGGTCGAGGAAGGTCCGGTCGTGGCTCGCCGCGACCACGACGCCGGGCACCTCGACCAGGGACCGCTCCAGCAGGTCGAGGGCCTCCTCGTCGAGGTGGTTGGTGGGCTCGTCGAGCAGCAGACAGGCCGGTCGGCGCACCAGCGCGGCCGCGAGGGCGAGCCGGGTGCGCTGTCCGCCGGAGAGCGTGGCGACCGGACGGCCGCGGTCGAGGTCGGCGACGCCGAGGGCGGCGGCGGTGACGTCGGCGCGCCGGTCGGCGTCCCACGCATCGTGCGCGACGGCCCAGGAGAGCACCCGGTCGTACTCGGCGGCCGTGTCCTGTCCCGTGGCCATCCGCTCGGCCAGCCGCTCCAGGGCCCCGACCGCCTCGTGCAGCGGGCGCAGGGCGTCGTCGAGGAGGGTCCCGACGGTTCCGGTGCCCTCGTCGAGCTCGGGCTCCTGCGGCAGGTACACGCAGTCGTCGGGGACCGCCACCGTCCCGGCGTCGGGAAGATCCCGGCCGGCGAGCAGCCGCAGCAACGTGGACTTGCCGGTGCCGTTCTCACCGATCAGGCCGACGCGGGTGCCGGGGGCGGCGACGAGGTCGACGCCGTCGAGGACGGGGCGTGCGGCGAAGGTCCGCACGAGGCCGCGGGCGACGACGGGTGCGGACGTGGTGGTGGGCGCTGACATGGCGACGTCTCCGGGGACACGGAGGGAGACCCCGGCGGGCACGGGTGGGCCGCGGCCGGACGGTCGGGTCGTCGTCAGAGCTCCATAACGCTCTCGACGATACCGGTCGGGCGTGGGTGGTCAACGCGATTCCGTGCTGCCCCGCGGTCTACCCCACCCCGGACACGGGGGCCCGCTCGCGCGCCGGGACGGTGCCGCTCGACCCACCTGCTCCTTGCGGCCGGACACCACGTGGCACTACCGTCCCGTCGAGTGATTGCAAACTGCAACTGGCGGAGGAGCCCATGCTGACGCAGGTCGCGGAGGGGGTGCTGGTCCACGAGAGCGCCTTCTGCCGGAGCAACGCCGTCGTCGTGCAGGGCCCGGCCGGCGTGTTGCTCGTCGACCCCGGGGTCCGTGGCGACGAGATGGCCGCCCTCGCCGACGACCTGGCCGATCTGGGCCAGACCGTGGTGGCGGGCTTCTCGACCCACCCGCACTGGGATCACCTGCTCTGGCACGCCCGGTTCGGCGCGGCGCCCCGGTACGGCACGGCCCGCGGCGCGGCGACCATCCGGGAGCGGATGGCGAACCCGCAGTTCCGCGCCCGCCTCGCCGAACTGATCCCGCCGGACATCCTCGGGCAGCTCGATCTGGACCTGCTCGGGCTCGTCACGGGTCTACCCGCGGACACCACGGCGATTCCCTGGGACGGCGCTCGCGTGAGGATCCTCGAGCACCGGGCCCACGCCCCCGGCCATGCGGCGCTGGTGATCGAGGAGCGCGGCGTCCTCGTCGCCGGCGACATGCTCTCCGACGTCCTCGTCCCGATGCTCGACCTGACCGGCCCCGCCGACCCCATCGAGGACCACCTCGCCGCGTTGCGGCTGCTCGAGGGCGTGGCGGACGACGTCGACGTCGTCGTCCCGGGGCACGGATCGGTCGGCGGGACCGGCCAGGTGCGCGCCCGGATCGAGCAGGATCGGGCCTACCTGCACGCCCTGCGCGACGGCGGGGGTGACGACGATCCGCGGGTCGGTCCGTCGGCCCCGTTCGACTGGGTGGCCGACGTGCACGCGGGGCAGCTCCGGCGGCTCGCCCAGCTGACCGGCTGACCGGCTGACCTCAGGCGAGGAAACCCATCACCTCGTCGCGGACGGCGTGCCAGGCCGGGTCGGCGGGGTCGATGGGCCGGAAGTGGTCGACGCCGTCGAGCATCCGCAGCCGGGCCTGCCCCCGTGCGGCGAGCGCGGCGTCGACGTAACGGCGGCTCTGGTCGGGCGGGACCGTGGTGTCGGCGGTGCCGTGGACGGCGACGACGGGGCAGGGCGCCGGGACGAGCGCCGCGGGCGAGGCGATCGTATACCGGGCGGCCTGGGTCGTGGGTGTCCCGCCGAGGAGGTCGACGACCGCGCCCGCGCCGAGGCCCTGGTCGGCGGCCGCGACGAGGTCGAGCACGCCGGCCTGGGCGACCACCCCGCGCGGCGCGACCAACGGCTGCACCCCCGGCGCCGGCGGCTGCAGGCGCGTCCGCGACGCCGCCCACGCCGCGAGCTGCCCGCCGGCGGAGTGGCCGAGCAGCACGACGCGGCGCGGGTCGAGGCTCCGCCCGGCCCGCAGGGCCGCCTCGGCGGCGGCCCCGGCGAGGAGGTCGACGGCGGCCGCGACGTCGTCCAGCGTCGTCGGGAACCCGCCACCGGCGCCGACGCGCCGGTACTCGACGTTGAGGGCGGCGACGCCGGTGTTGGTGAGGTCCACCGCGAGCGGCATGCCCAGCTCCAGCCCGTACTGCGCGCGCCAGTAGCCGCCGTGCAGCACGACGACGACGGGCAGCGGGCCCGCGGCCGGGCCGGCCGGGGGCAGGTGCAGCTGCGCGTACTGCGCCGGGTCGGGGCCGTAGCGCAGCGTCGTGGGCGGCGGGGTGCCGGGACGGGCGTCGGGGACGGTGCCCCCGACGCTGCACGCGGCCAGCAGCCCGGACGCGGCGGCGGCGAGCGTGCCCAGCACCGAGCGCCGTGTCATCACCGACCCCACCGGGCCGTGCGGACGCCGAGGGCACCGAGGGCGACCGCCGCGGCGGTGGAGGTGCGCAGGACGTCGGGGCCGAGGCGGACCGGGACGGCGCCGGCGTCGGCGAGGCGTGCGGCCTCGGCGTCGGTCACCCCGCCCTCGGGCCCGACGACGAGCACGACCTCGCCGGCCTCGGGCAGCGCCACGTCCGCGAGGGACTCCTCGGCGGTCGCCTCGAGGAGCAGGGTCGTGGCGCCGGCGACGCGGTGGGCCAGCTGCGCCGTGGTCAGCGGCTCCTCCACCTGCGGGAGCCGCGCCCGTCGGGCCTGCTTGGCGGCCTCGGTGGCGGTGGTCCGCCAGCGGGCGAGGGCCTTGGCGCCGCGGGGGCCGTCGTCCCAGCGGGTCACGCAGCGCTCGGCGCGCCAGGGCACGACGCCGTCAACGCCGGCCTCGGTGGCGAGCTCGACGGCGAGCTCGCCGCGGTCGCCCTTGGCGAGGGCCTGGGCGAGGGTGATCGTCACGGCGGGGGGTTCGTCGTGGCGGCGCTCGAGGATCGACGCGGTGACGTGGCCCTTGCCGACGGCGGTGACCTCGGCGCGGGCGCGGGTGCCGGCACCGTCCCCGACCAGGACGATCTCGCCCGGCGTCACCCGCTTGACGTCGGCCGCGTGCCGGCCCTCGGCGCCGTCGAGGGTGACCTCACCGGACGTCGGGACCTCGTCGACGAGGAACAGGGCCGGGCGGGACCAGGCCCCGGGTCCCTCCCTCGTCACCGACCCCGACCGGCGGTCTTCCGGCGCCCGAACAGCCCGTTGCGGTGCTGCCCGGAGTACTCGGGCTGCTCCTCCCCCCGCAGGGAGGCCAGCTCGCGGAGCAGCTCGGTCTGGCGGGAGTCGAGCTTCTCGGGCACCCCGACGTCGAGGTGGACCAGCAGGTCGCCGCGGCCCTCCGCGCGCCCGGAGGAGCGCAGCTTCGGCATCCCCTTGCCGCGCAGCGTGTAGACGGTGCCGGGCTGCGTGCCGGGGTCGACGTGCAGCTCCTCGTCGCCCTCGAGGGTCCGCTGGCGCAGCGTCGTCCCGAGCGCCGCCGCCGTCATGGGCAGCGTCACGTGGCAGTGCAGGTCGACGCCGTCGCGCTCGAAGTAGTCGTGGGGCTCCTCGGAGACCTCGACGTAGAGGTTGCCGGCCGGGCCGCCGCCGGGCCCGACCTCGCCCTGGCCGGCCATCCGGATGCGCATGCCGTCGCCGACGCCGGGCGG
>JAVXWR010000625.1:0-4063 GCA_032230725.1 Actinomycetota bacterium | reverse complement strand
GATCAGGAGAGCACGCCGATAGGGCTTCGCTTGCATATCGAGGGGGGCCGACGGGCCTACTCCGGGTCGTTCGGCGTGTCCGCGCCCGCCCGGTACGGCGTCGTCACGCCCTCGTACATCAGGTGCGCGACGAGGCCCTGCTTCGGGTGGGCGAGGTTGTGGCAGTGGTCCATCCAGAGGCCCGGGTTGTCGGCGACGAACGCGATGTCGAACGTCGCGCCGTCGGGGACGTCGAGCGAGTCGACCCACCACGGGCTGCCGGTGGCCGGCACGCCGTCGCGGGCGAGGACCACCGCGTGGTGCCCGTGCAGGTGCATCGGGTGGACCTCGCCGGAGGTGTTGGCGATCCGCATCCGGACCACGTCGCCCTCGCGGACCATGAACATCGGCACGTCGGGGTAGAGGTGGCCGTTGATCGTCCAGTAGAGGCCCGGGACGCCGCCGATGAACCCGGGGCGGCGGCCGATGGCGTAGTCGAAGACCCGGGTCGGGGTGGTGGGGTCGAACCCGAGGGTGGAGGGGTCGAGCGGCGTCGGGGCGCCGTAGGTCAGCAGGTCGACGACGGCGGCGGGTGCGCGGGCCGGAGGCGTCGCGGGATTCCCGACGACGACGGCGACCCCGCCAAGCTCGATCCGCGCCGGCGCCGTCACCGCCAGGTCGGCCCGGCCGCCCGCGGTGATCTGGGTCGCGGCCCCCACCACCGGGGTGGGACCGCGGACGTCGGTGCCGTCGACGGCGAGGACCCGGTACGGCGAGGCCGACCACGCCCGCATCGGTCCGCTGTCGGTGTTCGTCACCCGCACGCGCACGACGCTGCCGGGGGCCGCCGGGACCGCGAGGTCGCCCCCGACCCCGGCGACGGTGCGCCGACCGTCGTAGAGGTGCACGAGCGCGGACACGTCGGTCGGCGAGGGCGCCGCCGAGGTGCCGCGCGGGACGACGACGAGGGCGCCGAAGAGCCCGCCGCGGACCTGCTCGTCGGCGACCTGGTGCGAGTGGTACCAGAAGCTGCCGACCTGGTCGGCACGGAAGCGGTAGACGAACTCCCCGCCCGGCAGCACGGCGTCCTGGGTGACGCCCGCGACGCCGTCGTCGCCGTTCGGGACGTTCATCCCGTGCCAGTGCAGGGTCACCCCGCGCGGCACGTCGGCGTTGACCAGCCGGACGCGGACCATCTGGCCCGCCACCGCGCGGATCTCCGGCCCGGGGGTGACGCCGTTGAGGGTGTAGCCGGTGACGACCTGACCGCCGGCGAGCCGCACGGTCTGCGCGCGGGCGACGAGGGTGACGTCGACGTCGGCGGGCCCGTCGGGCAGGCGCAGGGTGTCGACCGAGCGCCCGGTCATGCCCGCCATCCCGGCGTGGTCCATGACCGGCGGGCCGCCGCCGTCGTCGGGGTAGCCCATGTCGGTCACCGACCAGGCGCCCGACGGGAGGCTGGACGCCCAGAACCAGGCGATCGGCGCGAGGACGACCAGGGTGGCGAGGAGGGCGACGAGGGTGCGGCGGTGCGAACGCCGGACCCGCACCGGGGCGGGAGGGGGTGCGAGCGGGGGCAGCCCACCGGTCGGGCGTGCACCGTCCGTTCCGAGCACGACCGTCCTCCCGCCCCGCCTCTGCTCAGACCGCGGCGTGGGCGCCGGTGGACGCGTCGGCGCCGCTCGCGACCGGCGAGCCCGAGGCCTTCCGGGCGGCGATCAGCGCGACGACGAGCAGGACGAGCGCGACGGCGCCGTGGAGCATCCCGAGCGCGGGCACCGAGTGCGCGAAGATCCCCAGCGCGACCTGGACGATGACCGTGCCGAACGCGGCCCCCGCCCAGGCGACCGCCCCCGGGAACCGGGCGAAGAACGACACCACGAACAGGATCAGCCCGATCGCCGGGACGATCATCTGGCCGTTGATGCCGTGGATCGCGAACCCGAGCACGCCGTCGAAAGCCGTGCCGTCGCTCTCCATGCCGGCCTTGTCGAGCACGCCGCCGTTCTCGATCCACGTCGAGAGCCCGAAGACGGCCCAGGCGATGGCGGCGGCCTGCACGACGACCTCGAGAGCGAGCAGATAGGCCAGGACTCGGTAGGTGGCGCGCATCGGGACTCCCCCGGATTCTCACGAGCAGTGGTGGTCGCGCGGCCGCCCGGATCTTCCGGCCCAGTGCCATTCGGACATCCCGCGATGCCGGTTACTCTAAGTCCTGTTTGTGACCATGGTCTTAGCACTTTCGGGTGATGCTCGGCCGTCGCAGCGAACCGCGACCGGGAGTGACGTGCGACGCGCGGGGTGGGCACCACCGATGAGGCGGACCCGGG
This sequence comes from Actinomycetota bacterium, assembly GCA_032230725.1. Classification (GTDB taxonomy): domain Bacteria; phylum Actinomycetota; class Actinomycetes; order Mycobacteriales; family Pseudonocardiaceae; genus Actinomycetospora. Next base: position 1,754 of record JAVXWR010000625.1, on the reverse strand, counting down.
ATGGGTACCGTCGAGGTATGGCCGACAGCCTCACCGACACGACCACGGTCCCGGAGCTCGTCGGGCTCGCCGCCGCCGACGCCCACGACGCCGCGCTCGACGCCCGCCTCCTCGCCGTCCCGAAGAACGCGGCCCACACCGGGGCCGGGCGCAGCACCGTCACCAACCAGCGCCCCCGCGCCGGGGCGTCCGCCACCCCGGGCGACACCATCTCGATCTGGGTCGACGACCCGGCGGCCGGTCCGTCCCCGGACGAGGGCCCCGACGACGACGGGTCCGGCGGCGGGGGCGGCGGCTCGCGCGTCCCCGAGGGCCCGAAGCCCACGCCGACGGCCGGCGCCGCATAGGTGCGCTTCGCGCTCGTGAGCACTTTCGGTCGCTATAGCAGCCGAAAGTGCTCACGAGCCGTAGGCACCTAGTGGGCGAACTGCAGGACGGAGCGCACCGCCACCCGCGGCGCGATGTGCTCGCTGATGATCGAGCGGTGCTCGGGGTGGTCCCGGTAGCGCTCGTAGGCCTCCTGGTCGACGAAGGTGGCCGACACCCCGTACGCGGCGTTGCCCGCGGCGAGGCCGAGATCGGTCCCCGCCTTCCACGACTCGAGACCCTCGAGCCCCTCACCACGGTCGATCCAGGCCTGCAGGCGGGCGTGGATGTCCGCGACGGCCTCGGCCGTGGTGTCCTCGGTCCAGGTGAAGGTGACGACGTGCGTGACGGCCATGACCGTCATCCTGCCAGCGACGTCATCCCCGACACCGGACCATCGAGCACCGACAGCTCCGCGTCGACCAGGATGCGGGCGAGCTCGGGCACGAAGGTGCGCGGGTGCCAGCCCAGCTCGCGCGCCGCGCGCGACGGGTCGCCCACGAGGACCTCCACCTCGGCGGGCCGCACCAGGCGCTCGTCGAAGCGCACGTGCCGCGTCCAGTCGAGCCCGACGTGTGCGAAGCACGCCCGGGCGACGTCCTCGACGGTGTGCGCGGTGCCGGTCGCCAGGACGTGGTCGACCGGCTCGTCGGCCTGAAGCATCGCCCACATGCCCTCGACGTACTCCGGGGCGAAGCCCCAGTCGCGGACCGCGTCGAGACGGCCCAGCGTCACGTGGCGCCCGCGGCCCAGGGCGATCCCGGCGGCCGCCCGCGCGATCCGGCGGGTCACGAACGTCTGCCCGCGCCGTGGCGACTCGTGGTTGAACAGGATGCCGTTCACGGCGTGCATGCCGTGGATCTCCCGGGCCGCGCGAACCGCCCAGTAGGCGGTGACCTTCGCCAGGGCGTGCGGCGAGCGCGGCCGCAGCGGGCTGTCCTCGTGCTGCGGCGGCGGGGTGTCGCCGAACATCTGCGCCGAGGCCGCGTGGAAGAGGCGCACGTCCAGATCGATCAGCCGGATCGCCTCGAGCAGCCTGATCGTGCCGAGCCCGGTGACGTCGGCTGCGGCCTCGGGCTGGGCGAACGACGCGGCGACGTCGGACTGGGCGCCCAGGTGGTAGACCTCGTCCGGCGCGATGGTGGACAGCAACGAGACCAGGCGCGAGGAGTCGGTGAGGTCGCCCTCGTGCAGCACCAGCCCGGTGCGTCCCTCGTAGGGGTCGGCGAGCAGGTGGTCGACGTGCGTGGTGGCGCCTGCGGACACCCGGCGCGCCAGCCCGTGCACCTCGTACCCCTTGGCCAGCAGCAGTTCGGCCAGGTACGAGCCGTCCTGGCCGGTGACGCCGGTGACGAGTGCGGTGGGTCTGCTCACGTCGGTTCCTCTCT